>JAQVAJ010000304.1 GCA_028690885.1 Clostridia bacterium | reverse complement strand
TTCCTGCTTTTTTCAATAAATTCATCTGTTCTTGTTTTCCAGAAATCCTGCCTGTAATTGGGGTCAAAAACAATGAATTTATCCTTTTCAACAGCCATATCAAGTGCTTTCATATATGCTTGATAAGTTTTACCGCCTAACAGACCGGTAGCTGCTCCGAAGTGAAAAATTTCACATTTTGAAAGTATATCCATATTTAAATTACTAAAATCGATATGTTCGTCTGCTCCTCTTGCAAATATGAAATCCCTTTCGCCTGATTTTGTTAAGGATACAAATGCACATGAGGTAAAATGTACTTTATCCATTTCTACCATTGAGGTGTCAATTCCATTTATTTTACATTGCTCTATTAGAAATCTGCCAAAAGGATCATTCCCGACATTTGAAGCAAGATAACCTGTGCCTCCTAGCTTACATAATGCCGCTAAGGCATTGGGAGGAGCTCCTCCAGCCTTTTTAATATAGGTATCACAGTCTGTAAGTGACACATCTCTTCTTGCAGCCATGAAGTCTATAAGCAGTTCCCCTAAAGCAAATACTTTTCTCATATCTTATTTATATGGTACAGTCAGTGACTGTTCATATTCCTCCTTCTTAATTATACTCCATCTTGCATGCTTAATAGGCTGTTATTGAGGAATGTAACGACATATTGTCTTTTTTTAGCTATAATAAAGATAATAGAGGATAAATGTTAAATGATTAAAACAGCTTTATGCAATATTTCAGATAAAGATAAGATAAAAAAACTCTGGATTGATCTATTTGATGATAGTGAAAATTTTGTGGACTGGTTCTTTGAAAACAGATTTCATCCTAAGTATAGCTGCTGCACATATGATGATGACATACTAGTTTCTGCTATGCAGTCTGTGCCTATGAATTTAAAGATAAGGGAAATATCCATTCCTTCAACTATGATATGCGGAGTTTCAACAAAAAAGGAATATAGAAATAAAGGATTTATGCATAAGACATTTTCTCATTACATGAAGGAAATGAATGACAAAGGAATAATTCTCACAACTCTCAAAGCAGTCAGCATACCGACATATCACTCTGTCAGTCATTTATCCTGTACCACATCAGCTTATGTTACTTTATCTAAGAATGATGCTGATTATTACAAAAATATATTTGATAACAACCCCATTAACAAAGTTACAAAAACACAAATTATTGATGTGTTCAGTAATATTAATAAGCTTAATGAATGCTACTGTAAATTTACTGACCTATACAGTGCTATTGCTCTAAGAAATGAAAAAGAATTTTTACTTAAAATGCATGACTACTATTCAGATAATGCTCAATGTATGGCTGTTATACAATCGGGTATAATAAAGGGGTACTGCATATATTTCAAACAGGAAGGCATATATTGTGAGGAATTTGTAGTTTCTGATAAAGATACAACAGATTGCCTTATATACGGATTATTATCCCAAAACAGAAATTATGAAAAATTTGAAATTAAAACATCCAAAACAGTTTCTGAATATATAAACAGCAGTAATATAAACATCAAAGATCAGAATTCTATGGGTATAGTAAATGTCCAAAAATTACTAAATGCCATGTTCGGAAAAATGCATAAAGATTATGTAATTGAAGTTGAAGATGCTTTTATACAGAATAACAATGGCATCTTCTTACTTAATGGTTCCAAAACGCAAAAGCCTGCTCACTTAAAAATTAGTTCAGGCCAGTTACTAAGATTAATATGCGGTTATGATTCTTTAGATAATTTAATAAGAAATAATAATGTATCCATATATGATAAAGCAGCATGTGAAGATTTATCGAAAATGCTGCCGATGTGTGACTGTTTTATAATAGATGAATACTAAACAGCTCTTATATCAATTTCTTCATATCCTGTTGCATCATCAAATTCACTTCTAAACTCAACATCGTCCAGCTCCATAAGCACGAGCTCACATGTAGTATTTACAATACATCCCTCTAGAAGATGTCCTCCTATTACAGATAAATCCTTTTTCGAAAAAGCAATGTGAAGGTGGATTCTGTACATAGATGCGGTTCCATTAAGAGACAAAATCTCCATATTTTCCTGAATAAAGTGTTTATCGTTCCCACCTGCATCTCTAATTGCAGCCATTGTTACACAACCGACTGAGCTTGCTATTACACTTGCTTTGATACTGTTTGTCTCACAGTATCTTTTGATTTCAGTTAATATATCCTGACCTTTAGTCAGCCTTATACAATGTGTTTTCATGTTCTATGTCCTATAGATAAATGTACAATTTTCTTTAATCTTGAATGTATTATGATATTTATTTTCCATGGGAATCCATTCATTCTTAAAACGGTCAAACAATTCTTCCCCGTTTCTTTTTAGCACTCTTTCAAGCTGAGTCAACTTATCGGTTTCCATAAATATTCTGATATCATATATATTTCCAAAATACGGATGCATGCTGTATGCGCCTTCTACTATATTGAGGTGTTTTGATATTGCTTTCTTCTCGCTCATCTGTAAAGTCCTGCAGTCATATGCATAATAAATGAAACCAGTTGGTTCATTAAGGTTATTAACTATTTCATGTTTAAATCTTTCATAATCTATGTTGCCGCCAGGTTGTGTGAGCCGTTCATAAGTTCGTTGATTTTTCTTTAGAAAGAAATCATCCGTATGAATGACATTGCAATCAAATAACTTTTCAAACATCTGCCCTAGCGTGGTTTTGCCTGAAGTACTCATACCGTCAATTGCAATGTTTACAAAAGTTCCGTTTCTTTTCGCATGTTCAACTAATTTCTCTGTCATAATCCAAAGATCTATTTTTTCTGCAAATTCCTTTCTTACAACTCTGTAAGAGGGCTTATATTCTTCTTTGTAAATCTCACTATGATTTAATAATGGACAGCCCTTTTTAAAATAGTCTTGCTCAAAAGCATGAAAATCATTTAAGTTGACAGGAATAGGTATATCCTTAATTGATTGTTCCAAAACAGATATTTTCTTCCAAAAGCCATCAAAAGTACCTTCGGACATTTCACGGCTTAGCATTAAAATACGATTAAAAACTTCAACTGACAACTCGCTGTTTTTCAACCAGCCAAGATTAATCCTATAGTGCCCGTTCCCAATATCCTCTTTATGATGGTCTGTGTCCTTGGCTGTCTTCATTTCCTTAACCAATTCTTCTTGTACAAGCTTTGCATTAGAAGACATATGAGTATTTCCAAATTCGCTTTGGTATATCAGCTTGAACCAGTCACAAATTTCCGATTTTGGATA
>JAQVAJ010000303.1 GCA_028690885.1 Clostridia bacterium | reverse complement strand
CACTTATCCATATGCATAGCCCAAGCCATGCGATAATCCATTACTATGTCATTTTCCAGCCTTATTAAAGCCACTGAAAAGTCATCTACACTGAATCTTTCGCTTTCTTTGTAATATTTAGGATTCTTCCCAAAATAGTCAGATGTATATGCCGATACTGTAAGAGGTTTTGGATGACCGATAGTATTCATAGCCAAATCTATTGAGTAACAGCCTAAATCACCTATTGCGCCAAAAGCTGCCTTGTCATGATCTATAAAAGTGCTTCCAGGTATGCCTCTTCTTCTGGACCCTCCGGTCTGAACATAATAGATTTTTCCCAGTGTGCCGGATGATACAATCTGTTTTATCTTTTTACAGTTTGGATTATATCTTGGCTGGAACCCTATGGATAATATCTTCCCGCTCTTCTTTTCCGCTCTTACCATATCATAAGCCTCTTCCATGGTAACACACATAGGTTTTTCCAAAAGCACATGTAGTCCTGCACTTAATGCATCTATAGTACATACTGCATGAGCTGAGTTATATGTACATATTGATACTGCGTCAATTCCCTTCATTTTGCACAGATCCTCATGATTATCAAAATCCTTAGCATCAGTAAGGCCGAATTTGTCCAGAACCTGTCTGGCCTTACCAGGGATTATATCTGCACCTGCTACTATTTCCACATCATCAAAGCTCAGGTATGCTTTAATATGTACCTGAGATATTCCGCCTGTACCTATAATCCCGATTCTTAATTTATCTTTCATATAATCCTCCATTAATCTATAGAAAAATTAATTTCAATCTTGTCGCTTTTACTTAAAAATTCTACTTTACTGTATACACCGTTTCTGTTTGCATACTCTTCTTTAATTTCAACAGTACAGTCTTTTGCCGATACAGTATACTTATGCTGTCTGTAATCAACAGTTACAGTATCATTATCAATCTTTACAGCAGAATCATTTTCTTTGTTTGTTTTAATGATTGGAACAAGATACATCCTCTTGTATGTTTCACTAGCATCAGTCGTGAAACATACACTAAGCCCTTCTTCATTTAATTTATATCCCTCTTTTATGTATGTGAAACCTGTGAAACCAGGTGATGTGTAAGTTATATCAAACTGAATCAGGTCACTTTGTTGTTTTGCTGCATTAAGTACGGAATTCAAATTTTCATAAAAATCGCATAAGGCGATTATCTTGTTATCCTCTGTCTTAAATGCAGGACACAGTGATAAGAAACCAGGATTTTCACGTATCAATGTATTAAATTCTGATTGTACTGGTCTTTTGCTCATCAGTATGTCATCAATCATATATTTCGGCGATCTCGGAAATGGACATGATAATGCTATTTCAGGCGATACTCCGCTTTTATGTATCCTTCCAAGACCTGTTGCGTCATATCCTTTGTCAGCTAATGTGTCAATCTGAATAGAATAACCTGCTGTATTTGCAAAAACCTTATGAAAATGCTCACTTGTATTTACAAGATAACCTCCTGTTTCAGCTGGACAAGGTTTTTCTTCAATATCATCATCTGAAAAAATGTATGCAATATATGTAAATGAGGCAAGAGCTATCATATATACATCATAGTATGCATACCACTCACACCCAAACATGGAATTCCAGTCAAACCCGTTCTTAACATGCTTTGCAGGTTTTGTACTTACCATTCTTAAGATTGCTTCATAAGATAATTTCGCAGCTCTTTTAAACTGTCCTGCTAGTTCCAGGTTTCCTTCTTTTTTGTATCTAGCAGCTTCATATTCAAAACAGGCACACTGATAAGCCTCATTGAAGACCATTTGGTTTGATCTTCCTCCATATGGAATCTCATAACAAGCCGATTGCATTTTTAAACTCATCATGGCACCCTTTTTAAGGTTGTCATCCACCTGCTTTGAATATTTTCCATCATATCCCAAAAAAAGCAGCAGTGAAAACTGCACTCTTGTTGCAAGATCATATAGCATAGGACATCCCGGGTCCATATACATGCCATTTTCATCAAACCTCTTAAGCTGACAAGGAATCTGAATATCGAAGTATTCTTCAGTATCACACATTCCATTAATCTGTCTTAGATATTCACCTGCCATGTTGTATACAGCTATGTTATGTGCTGTATCGTCAACTGATTTAGCATATACATTGTAGTTTTCTTTGTAGTATATTTTCTTTAGAAGTGAAAGCCATAATTCTGTCTTTTCCTTAGGTACTATATTTTTAGTTTCAATAATACAGGACATGATTTCTCTTACTGCAAAATCATTTCCAACTTTTATCATATGCATCTGGTTACAGCACATATCCATAAGTTTAATCCAAAGGTCATAATAATCCTGCTTCATGCCTTTGGATATGAGTATTCCAAGAACTGATGTTATCCTGGATATCCCGTGCTCTTTAATTCCGTTTTCCTGATTCTCTCTATACAGCTGCTCTATGTATTCATAACTGTAAGAGTCAATAGCTGTCTTCATCAGTTCTAAATACTTATGTTTCATAATTAATTCTCCGCTACTTTTCTGAATCTTCTGTATAATTCTTTTCCCTCTTCAATAGTCATGGGACCTCTTAATGAGAATATGACATTTCTTTTCTTAAATGGCCATGTCTTGGAAGAAAGAATCTTTTTTGCCGTGTCAGAGGATAATGATAATGACTGTAAAAGCGTCAAGTCTTTTGGTACATTGTCCATGGTCTCTTCGATATCATGCAGTAAACTGTCATAATCAATACCTGTAATATGAGGTATTTTTGCCATTTCTTCTATTACATTCTTTGCTGTACCGCAGTAATGCATCCTCGCTCCATTCATCTTTTCAATAAGCTTTATATCATGTTTCATTACATGGTCTATGTATAAATCTCTTCCAATCATATGCAAAGAGCAGTTGGATATCCTGGCATTTCCCTTCCACAAAGCTGACCAGTCATATTGCCATCCGTCTTTCATATCAGCCCACTGTCTCTGGGCTTTTGCGTATTCAATAGTGGCATCAGTAACAACTTCCATAAGTTTATCAAATGCTTCTATATCATCATACATATCATAAAATATGTCTGTTCCCCTTACCAGATGCGCATTATTAAATGGTCCTTGGATATCTGCCATCATCATATGATAACCGTCAGGCAGGTTCTCCACAAAGAACTCCGTCCATTCCTTGACTTTTTTGTAAGGAGCACAGTCTGCATCAGGAGTTTTTAGAGAGTATATCTGCTCTTTTGTCTTAATAATATGGTCTTTTGCACAAGGCAGGTTAT
>JAQVAJ010000302.1 GCA_028690885.1 Clostridia bacterium | reverse complement strand
TTGATATGAGTGAGTATATGGAGAAGTTCTCAGTCAGCAGGCTTATAGGCGCACCTCCAGGATATGTAGGATATGAAGAAGGAGGCCAGCTTACAGAAGCAGTAAGAAGAAAACCTTATTCTGTAGTCTTATTTGACGAGATAGAAAAAGCTCACCCAGAGGTATTTAATATACTTCTTCAGGTACTGGATGATGGAAGGATAACCGACTCGCAAGGCCGGACTGTTGATTTTAAAAACACTATTATCATACTTACATCTAATCTTGGAACACAGTACATACTTGAAGGAATAACAGAGGACAATGAGATTTCACAAGATGCAAGAAAACAGGTTGATATGCTCTTAAAACAACAGTTCAGACCGGAATTTTTAAACAGACTGGATGAAATAGTATATTACAAACCTTTATCAAAAACTGAAATATTTACGATAGTAGATCTTATGATTAAAAATCTTGAATCAAGACTTAAAGCAAAACAGCTTTCTATAGATATATCAAAAAGAGCTAAAGAGTTTATAGTGGATCAAGGCTTTGACAGTATATATGGAGCTCGCCCTCTAAAAAGATATATTCAAAGCCATGTTGAAACACTGATTGCAAGGATGATTTTATCAGAGGATGTTGAACCGGGAACAACTTTGAATGTAGATTATGATGGCAGTGAGCTGGTTATAGGATGAGAAAACAAAAGGTTTAAGTACTAACCTTACAGGATAATGATAAATTTTCTATATCCTTGTTGATATAATATATCAATAAGAGTATAATGGTATCAGGCTACTCCTCGTGAGGCCAACACGTAAGGAGATGGCAAAATGTGGCCCGCTACCTCCTTTAAAAATAAGTCGCATTATGCTTAATTGTCATCGGCGGGCAATTTATAGGAGCCAGTCCGGTCTGACCGGAACTGGCTCCTTTTTGTATCAATAATTAGTAAATATAAATATTCAAAGACTGATTAACAACAGATAATCAGAACCACTTCTTTTTTTTGAAATATAAAACCATAAAAGCTGTAACTGAAAGCATAATAACCCATAAAATAGGGTAAGACCACTTAAAACCAAATTCTGGCATATATTTAAAATTCATTCCGTAAAGACCGACTATAAAGGTTAAGGGTATGAAAATTGTTGAGATAATTGTAAGTACTTTTATTATCTTGTTTAAGTTATTGCTTGCGGTTGTATAAAATAATTCCATAAGTTCGACAACCATTTCACGACAATTTTCAACCATTTCAATTGCTTCTGTCATGTGGTTATACACATCTTTCATATATGGCAATGTGGTATCTGTTATATATTGTGATGGTTCACTTATTAAAAGAGAACGAGATTCTTTTAATGGAATTATTGATTTTGATATTGAAAGGATATCATTTTTTAGTTCTCTGATTTTTGCAAGAATATCATTACTGGAGTTTTTAATTATTTCTTCTTCAAGTTTATCAATTTTTTCCTCTAGGTCATATAACAAGTCAAAATAAACATCAGTAATAGAGTCAAGTATTGAATAAAGAAGATAGTCCGTACCAGATTTTCGTATGTGGCTTCCAAGAGTTCTGATGCGTTTTCTTAAATCATCAAATACATCACCATCCATATTTCCAATTGAAATGACATAATTATCTTTTATAATTATATTTAATGCTTCTGTTACAAGAGTATCATTGTTGCGATGTATCATTGTCGCATTGACAAACAAATAGTCTTCGTAATCTTCCAGCTTAGGTCTTTTATTTTTTTCCAAAATGCTTGATAAGACTACAGGATGAATATTGTATATATTTTCAAGTTGATTTCTTAATTCCTTATCAACACCATTGTCGATATCAATCCATCTGATATATCCATCTTTTATGCTGGTAAGTTCATTAAGTCGATTAACTGAATATTCTTGAATACTTTCACTACAGTAATCAGTTATTCTTATTTTAGAAATATTATCATTTTTTTGTACAGGACTTGTATTCATCTTTTTTCATCCTTTACTTGTACCTATTTGTTCGGACTATTTCTTATCTCTTAAAAGGTCCCTTATTTCTGTAAGTAACAACTCTTCCTTAGTTGGAACAGGTGGTGCAGGAGGAGCAGGAGGTGCTGCAGCTTCTTGTTCTTTCTTTTCCTTTTCTCTAATTTCCTCTGCTTTTTTCTTTATTGCAGCAAAAAACTTCACAAACAAGAATACAAAGATAGCCATAATTAGAAAATCAACAACATACTGGATAAACATTCCATAATTTACTGATGAAAGAACATTGCCTTCTTCGTCAAGAGACAATACCCATTTTAATGTCTTGAAATCTACTTTTCCCATTACAAGCCCTACTAATGGCATGATTATATCATTAACTAAAGATGATACTATTTTAGAGAAAGCTGCTCCGATTATTACACCGACTGCAAGATCCATAACATTGCCCCTGGTTATGAATTTTTTGAATTCGTTCCAAAGTTTTATTTTTTGTTTTTTTATACGTTTACGCATAAGTTCCTCCTAATAAACATATTGTTCTTTAAATGAAATGATATAAGTCGAAGCGCTCAATGTCAAATGAAAAGCATAAAATATACATTCCTTGCTAAATATTTTTTTATATTGTTTTTCGTAACATAAAGAAAACCTGCCATTACTGACAGGTAATCACAAGTATTTATTTAATTATTATTTAATCCAGCATCATTCTTTCAAGTACAAGCGGTTCAACATAAATACCATTACTGTATGCTCTCATGTTTCCTCCGGAAATTTCATCAATTAATGCTACATGGTTATCTTCTCCGACTCTTCCGAATTCAAATTTAATATCATACAATTCAAGGTTCTTCTTTAGCATCTCTTCTTTTATAATCTTACCTATTTTTCTTGTCATCTCTACAAGCACCTTGTACTCTGATTTGGTCATTATCCCAAGCATTTCAAGTGCTTCATCAGTTATAAGTGGATCATTTCTGTCATCATCCTTCAAGGTTACCTCGACATAGCCGTCTAAAACCTGTCCTTCTTCACAGTACATTCCATAACGTCTGAAAAAGCTTCCTACAGCACGATATCTTAATATAACCTCAACGCCTTTTCCAAATACTTTTGCGGGCTTTACTGTCATGGTCTGATTCTCAATATCTGAAGAGATATAGTGTGTCGGTATAGACTGCTCATTTATCTTTTCGAAAAAGAACTTGGTTAATTTTAAACCAGCTTTTCCAACACCTTCTATTGTCAATCCGACTGTATTCGCACCAGGATCAAATACACCATCAGTACCTGT
>JAQVAJ010000301.1 GCA_028690885.1 Clostridia bacterium | reverse complement strand
TTTTCTATAACGAAGTAGAACAGCTCCATTCATTTGGTAAGAGATATGAGAAGAGCCTGTAGCAAATAGACAAGTTGGAATAATATAATTATCATTAGTCATACAAGGAGACCAAAGTTTCTTCTATATATTTAATATGTATGTTATATGTAAAATTGATAACAAATGGTATTAAGTATATAATTCAATAAGGAGATGACTTGAATGAACCAAAACGGTAATCAGCCTGTATACAAACGCCAACGGTTTTTATTGAATTTTACACAGCAATTAAAAGGAAGTGTAACATCGACTGATTTGCAGAAATTAGTATTTTTCTGTATGAAAAAAGACCAACTAGACTATTACGACTTTATTCCGTATAAATTCGGACCTTATTCATTTCAACTGGCAGAAGATATAGAAATTCTTGAGAAAAATGGATATTTATCAATTAATAACACTCATGAAGGTGTTCGAATAAAAGCAGTTAGCGAAGCTATGAATGATTCAAGGCTGTATATTGCTAATGAACGTAGTAATTCCCTTATAAGAAGAGCATACTGTGAATACCCTTACTATGCAATCAACAGTGAAATTGTAAATCGTCTATTTTCAGATGATGATTCTAAATTTATTGTTGTTGAAAAACAGAAATATACCGAGAAGAACGAGGTTCTATTTAATATTGGATACGAGGGAAAAAGCATAGAATCATTTATAAATATCCTGATAAATAACAGCATTAAAGTATTGATAGATGTCCGTAAAAATCCTTTAAGCAGAAAATTCGGGTTTTCTAAAAGTAAACTTAAGCAGATTACTACCACAGCGGGAATTGACTACATACACATTCCCGAACTTGGAATTGAATCAGAAAAACGTAGTTCTCTTGAAACGATGGATGACTATATGCAGTTATTTGATTATTATGAAAAGACACTTGATAAACATGCAACACAAATTGATTATATATATTCGATACTAAATTCGAAAAATCGTATAGCTCTAATGTGTTATGAGAAAGATCCAAAAATGTGCCATAGGCATGTTGTCAGTGACTATGTTAAGACAAAATATTCTATCAAGAGTGAGGATATATAGTGTCAGAGAGAAAAAGGATATTTATTGTTGTAAAAACTTATCCGACGATTTCAAAGGAGTATTCAGAATTGGTATGTACAGCAGGTATCCTTGAAGATGGTTCTTGGATAAGGCTATATCCTATTCCTTTTCGCAAACTTGATTTAGAACAAAAATATCCTAAGTATACATGGATTGAAGTTGAAGTTGATCGGAATACAAAGGATTTCAGACCAGAAACATATCGTCCTGTTTTAGAAACATTAGTTATACAAGATCATGCTAAGGAGTGGGAAGAACGACGTAATATTATATTTAGTAACAAGAAAATATATACTAATATGCAGGAGCTGATAAGTAAAGCAAAGACTGAAAAAAAATCTCTTGCTGTATTTAAACCAACTAAAATTCATGATTTCATCTATAAAGAAGTAGATAGGGAATGGGATAAAGGTAAATTATCTATTCTGAAAGGTTTATCAAAGCAAATGAATTTTTTTCAAACACCTGAAGAAATTGCTGATGAATTTAAAACAGTTCGTAAGGTGCCATATGAGTTTTCATATGTTTTTGAAGATGATAGCGGGCATAAATCAACTCTAATGATAGAAGACTGGGAACTAGGTATGCTATATTTTAACTGCCTGCAAAACGCAAACGAAGTTGAATCAGTAGCTTTATCAAAGGTGAAAGATAAATTCTTAACATATTTCAATACCAGAGATTTATATTTCTTTCTTGGCACAACAAAACAATATCATAATGTTGCACGCAATCCATTTATAATCATAGGAGTATTTTATCCTCCTATACTACAGGAAGATAATCAGATACGGCTTTTTTGAATTATGTCAGGAATAATGCAGGTTATTGATTAAGTAAAATCGTTAATTTCTAAAGAATATAAACTTATCATATTAGCTTCACATATAAGATGCAATTAACATATTGCATTGTGAGTTTTATATAATATGCCAATGCTTTTAGTTTATGAGCGAAGTCATTATTTTTCATTTCTTCTGCAAGGTAAAGTTAATATAGCTTCTGCAGTTTCATATGCCGTCATATTTGTGTTATCTACAATATCGACATTATCATTGTCATATACTAAAAGATCATAAAAGTGTTTTATCCACTCTTCCGGGGTAATGCTAGTATGACAAGTTCTTGTCTGGCATCTTGCTACAGCAGTTTGATATTCAGGTTTTAGCAGAATAAACTTATATCTTAAATTGCGAGCTTTAAATATTTCTATGAATTTTTCAAAATCACCTGGTAAAATCATATGTGATAAAACAAAGCTTTCTCCAAACAAAGATAATATATCGATTTCACATGCAATTTCGTTAATCAATTCGTCCCATTGATACTGTTTAATGCCTTTTTTATGGCGAACAGATTGTATTACACAGTCTCCGTCAATAGCCAGATAACCTTTGTCTTGAAGTATTTCTGCAACGGTAGACTTTCCGCTTCCGCAAGTACCGTTTATGACGATAATTTCACCAGTACTGCAGGTATTAGAAACTGTAACTTCAGCACCGCATAATCTACAAACAGGTATTACAGGAGATATGGTAATGTTTTGTTTTCGTAGGTTATCATTGTAAATCTGTACATTTTCTTTCGCTAGTTTACCGCACTTTGGACATGTAATCATTTTGTGCTTGTATGATACAGTCAGTGACTGTTCACTTCTCTCCTTTGTAAAATATTAGAACTATTTTCTCTTATGCAATAGTATCAAAAAACTTTTATAGGAACAAGTAATGGGTAATATAAGATAGAGAAATTAACCAAATGTTATTAAAGAGCCTTAATATACAAAAACGGGTTTGGTATGATGATTAATAGAAATACGAGGTGTATGGTAATTCAAATGCTGAAATGTTGTAACATCATAGTATAAGTATTTGATTTCAGGAAGAGTGTCTACTCAAAACCTACAGTAAATTGACCCTATCTTTTATGATGCTATATAAGTACATTGTCATAAAACCTGTCTTTGGCCTGAAGTATTAAAAAATGGTGAGAGTTACAGTAAAACTGTACTGTTTTGCTTGTTCAGCAGCCTCTGCTTATCCTCATAACTTGTAGTCCTGTATCCCTTTTACCTGTCTTTGAGTAAGGTAGTAGTTTGTAAGGGGGAGGTTTAATATGCCTGACAGGGCATCTATGAAATCAGTGTATTTTGTTGTGTTTATGTATCTGGCATCGGTCTTGGTCAGTTTGAATCCTTTGATGA
>JAQVAJ010000300.1:1457-3310 GCA_028690885.1 Clostridia bacterium | reverse complement strand
AGTATAGATATAAGCCTTTTAACTTATGTAACTGATGTGAAAAAAAATCAAGATGGGTTTTATCATATAACAATGATTACACAAAAAGGTATAAAGCATATACTTTCTAAAACTATAATACTTGCAACTGGCTGCAGGGAAAGAACCGCTAAACAAATTTTCATTCATGGAACCAGACCATCAGGGGTTTTTACTGCAGGAACTGCCCAATACTATACAAATATTCTAGGACATATGCCAACAAAAAAATGCGTTATACTTGGAAGTGGTGATATAGGGATGATAATGGCAAGAAGATTAACTTTGGAAGGCGCAAAAGTGGAAGGAGTATATGAAGTAAAATCAGAACTTGGGGGACTTATGCGTAATTACTCTCAGTGTCTTGTTGACTACAATATCCCTCTTTATACAAATAAAACAGTTACAAAGGTTTTTGGAGAGAAAAGACTTACAGCAGTTGAAATAAGTTCAGTTAATGATGACATGTCAGTTATAGAGGGAACTCAAAAAATAGTAGACTGCGATGCTCTTATTCTTTCAGTAGGATTGATACCGGAAAACGAACTTGCAGAAAAAATGGAAGTCCCAATTGATGAATTTACAAAAGGTCCCATAGCTGACCAGTGTAATCAGACTTTAAAAGACGGTATATTTATATGCGGTAATGCTCATCATGTAAATGATTTGGTTGATTATGTCTCAAAAGCTGGAACTACAGCAGGCAAATGCGCTGCAAATTATGTTAATAAAGAAAGAAAATTAGTGAAATTACAGAAATCCGATCTGCTTTCATATTGTGTTCCTCAGTATATAGACAAATTGTCTGAACAGAAGAATGTGGATGTATATTTCAGAAGCAAAGCAAGAATTAAGGATGTAAGAATATCAGTGACTGCTGATAACAGGGTTATTGCTACAAAGAAACTGGTTGAAATAAGGCCGGCTGAAATTGAGACAATCCAACTGGATTTATCAAAAGCTGGAAATGATATCTTGAACATATTTCTTTCATGTGAGAAGGTGTAATATATGCAAAAGCAAATAATATGCATTATCTGTCCGAGAGGATGTGTAATGACAGTAAAAAGGAATAATGAAGAAATAACGGTAGAAGGTAACGCTTGTAATAGAGGAAAAGACTTTGCGATACTGGAAATGACTGATCCTAAAAGATCATTAACTTCTACGGTTAAAACTGTATTTAAAGATTGTCCAGTCCTTCCAGTTAGAACAGACTATGATTTACCAAAAGATTTGATTGGTAAGGCAATGGAAGAAATAAATAAAATTGTAGTAACAAAAAAAGTTAAAATGCACGATATAATAATACCTGATATATTAGCAACAGGGTGCAATATTATAGCGTCTTGCGATCTTTCAAATTCTTTAAAAGAAGGGGATAACAATGAATAAACCTTTGGTACTGGCTTTTGATATAGGAACGCAAAGCACCAGAGTAATGCTGATTGACCAGTTTGGGAACATCATTAACAAATCTCAAAAATCGTATGAACAGGCATATTACTCTACAAATCCTGGATGGGCAGAGCAAAAACCTAATGTGTATTGGGATACAATGGCTCTGACCTGTAATGAATTAAAAAGCAGTTCCAAGGAACACTGGGAGGACATAATTGCAGTAACTATAACTACAATCAGGGATACAAGTATATGCTTGGACAGCTCGTGCAATCCTTTAAGAGATGTTATCCTATGGCTTGATAAAAGAAAAGCTACATGTAATAAAAAACTTCCTTTATTAAACAGAATTATATTCAAAGTTATTGGAATGAGTGAAGCTGTACAGCTGCAAAGAGAAGTATCGTATTGCAACTGGATTTGTGAGCATCAGC
>JAQVAJ010000300.1:0-1357 GCA_028690885.1 Clostridia bacterium | reverse complement strand
GAAGATTTATTAAACGAAAAAATGATGGATATACCTATTGGTTGTGATGGCCTTTTATGCAACCCTTATTTTACTGCAGGTGTTTCTATGCCTGTGGCCAAAGGCGCTATTGTAGGTTTTTCTGATATGACTACAAAAATGCATATTTACAGATCAATTATTGAAGGTATAAACTTTGCACTTTTTGAAGGGAAACGTACAATGGAAAAGAGAGGCAGGAAAAACATCAAAAGCATATATGTTGCAGGAGGGGGCTCAAAAAGTCCTCAGATATGTCAGATAACTGCAGACATGTTTGGACTTCCGGTGTACAGAATACAGACTAATGAAGCAGGTGCTCTAGGTTCAGCAATAGTTGCGTTTACTTCAAAAAAGATATTTAAGGATATTAATGAAGCAATAGAATCCATGGTGCATATTAAACACGTTTTTATGCCGGATATGGATAAACACAGAAAGTATTTAAAGATATTTGAAACTCAGTTTATAAAGATTTTCGGAAAACTACTACCGCTTTATAAAAAAAGCATATAAGGAGGACATTATGGCGCATAAGTATAGTGGATTTGAACCAAAATGGGTTAGAGAAGAATTTTCTAAAGATTCGTACAGATCGGTGTTCAAATGGGGAGACCCAAAACGCATTAAACCGCCTAATGAGAATCTTTTTAAACTAATGAAGCAGATATTCCATATTGATGATTCATATTTTCATGAGTACAAGGAGGATTTGGGGTTTGATAAGGTGAGATATGATATCCCAATAACACTTGAAGAAAAACATATATCTGTATTCACAGAGATTGTGGGCGAAGGTTTTGTTAAAACAGACGACTATTCGAGATTATCAGTCGCATATGGGAAAACAATGTATGACATATTAAGGCTGAGAAATAAAATTGTCGAAAATGTTCCTGATGCCGTTATATATCCTGATACACGAGAACAGATTGAAAAAATAGTCAGATACGCATCTGAGAACAAGATTCCAGTATATGTATATGGTGGTGGCTCATCTGTAACAAGAGGAGTTGAGTGTATGAAAGGCGGAATATCTTTAGATATGAGGCTAAGATTCAATAAAGTTATTTGCTTTAATGAGACAGACCAGACCATAACAGTCGAGGCAGGAATGAGCGGGCCTAAATTAGAACAGGTGCTAAATGATGCAGTAAAACTTTTCAATGCAAAGAGAGCATATACCTGTGGGCATTTTCCGCAAAGTTTTGAGTATTCCTCTGTTGGTGGCTGGACCGTAACAAGGGGAGCCGGTCAGAATTCTACCTATTATGGTACTATTTCTGATATCGTTATACATCAGGCTTATGCGACTCCAGCTGGTGTAATTGAAACAGAC
>JAQVAJ010000299.1 GCA_028690885.1 Clostridia bacterium | reverse complement strand
AGATATGGTGTTGTTATAAATACAATATAGGGCATAGTTATCTTGCGAAGTATAGTGAATTTTTTAGCACCATCAATCCTTGCCGCTTCATATAAGCTGTCAGGAATATTCATGATAGCTCCTGATGCTAATAGCATTGAGTAGGGGATACCTACCCACAGATTTATTAAAATAATGGTAATCCTCGCAGTCCAGACATTTGTAGCATTAGCTAAAAATGACATAGGCTCGCTTAATATGCCTGTCTGAACTAAAAAGCTTTGTAATGGACCATATTCACCAATAAGGTTTCTCATTGCTAAAAGAGAAACAAACTGCGGTATGGCTATAGTCAGTACGAATACCGCACGGAAAATCTTCTTTCCTTTTAAGCCTTTTTTGTTAATAATAAGAGCAAGTACTATACCGCCGAAATAATTTAAGAATGTTGCAAAAAATGCCCATATAAGGGTCCATGCGAGAACAGGCAGAAATCTTGCAGCAATTTCCCCTGTGGGATTAGTGAAGAATGTTGTAAAGTTATCAAATCCCACCCAGTCAAAAAGCTTTAAACCGGCTTGTCTTTCTTTGTCATAATTGGTAAAGGCTATAAGTATCATAAATATTGTCGGTAATAATGTGAAAACAACTGCACCAATAGCAGCAGGTGTTAGCATTGTAATGTAGAAACGGTTACCGAGCATTTCTTTTGCATCCTGCTTGAATGATGTCACTTTACCATAATTTTTTATATCCTGATCGGCTTTATAACTGCTTTTTATTCCGGAATTGTATGCGAACAGGTACATCAGTGTTATCCCGATAGTGACAACTCCAAATAAAAGCATTAGCATAGAGTTGTCTGCAGGAGTGAAAATATCACCCTCCTGAGTACCAAGTGTAATAAGGTTTATAAAAGCCTTGTAACCCAAAGGTGTCTTGTTCACTTCAGGACAGGTTATCATGAAAAGAGCATAACCTGCTTGAATTATGAAGTATATAAGGCCTTTAATTATCTGGCCGTGATATACATTTCCCGAACCCATCACGAAGTGTGACATCTTGGTGCCAAGACTGCCATCCATAAATCTATTATAGAATCTTACGAACGGCTTTGAAATTTTTGTTAGGAATCGATTGATTCCAGTTTTGTTATTATCCATACTATAGCCCCCGTTCGATTTATATGCTTTATCTTTCTCCTGTTTTCCAGATATTTTCGATTGTTTGCAATTGAGTCCTTATAGCTTCAGTAGTACCAAATAGGCTTTCCTTGTTCTCAAGTATTTCCCTTACAAGGTCAGGAGCTCCTTTTGAATAATAATAGAAGTTATGAGTAGTTGAATATCCGAAAGGCTGGGGAATACCATAATTGAACATCTCCAGCTGTTTTGCTGCTAGAATTGTTTCGATGTTGTCTTCCTGCATTGAAGTAAATTCTGTAATCGCATTCTTATATGCTGGAAGATTAGCACATTCTATAAATGACTGTTCCTGAACTTCCTTGCTTGATAAGAAAAGCAGGATATCTTCAAGGTAATCAGCTTTATCGCTTCCTTTCTTCATGACAAATATCTTGCAGTCAGTAAATGAGCCGCTTCTGTATACAGTTCCTGCATTTACGTTGGTGCCTTTAACATCGTTAGCTGTTAAGGTAAAAGAAGGAAGTGCAGCGATACCAAGATTTTCACCTAGAGCAGCCTTAGCAGCATTGAATTTCCATGCTCCACCTATAAGGCTTAATGATATTTCATCTCTAAGTTCAATTTCCCAACCAGAATCCGTAGGCATCTTTCCACCGTTTTTGTCAGTAAAGAATCTCTGACCCCACTGCATTATTGCGACTGTTTCATCTGAGGTGAACTCACAATCTTCTATATCTCCATTTTGATAAATTTTTGCAGGCATTTCTCCTGTTTCTTCATTTATTGCCAGTGTAAGGAATGAATTATTAAAACCATCAGCTCCCATCAAAGATACAGATTGTTTATTATTATTTTTCGCAGCTGCCCAGATGCCTTCCCATGTTTTAACATCATTTTCTGACAGATATTTTGTGTTATACATTAAAACCAGAGATTGAGCAATGTAAGGTATACCGAAAGTATACTTTGTTCCTTGTACTGTCATGTCAATTACATTAAGAAAAGTTTCAGGATTATCAGCATTTATCTGTGCTAATAACGCTTCGCTTCTGACTGGAGCTATTGCTGAAGCTCCCGCAGTGAGCTTTCCAAGATTATCATGAGCTACTGTAAATATATCTGCTCCAGCATCAAGGTCATCAAGAACTTTAGCTGCAGCAGAAGCAGTATCTACTCCCTGTACTGAAACAGAGAAAGGGAAATCCTCTCCTGTTTGTTCTTTGTATTTTTCAACATATTCTGCCATCTTTTCTGTATAGAAGTCTACTGATTCCACACCAACCCAGATTGTTAGTGGTGTATTAGATTTTTTAGGCGAACATCCAACAAAAGATGCCACAATCATACACAGAGCCAAAAGTAATGTCAGTGACTTAAATGTTTTTCCTTTTCTCATGTTATTCCTCCTGTAAAGAAATATATTCTATTTAGTTCTTTGTCTTAATAATAATTAAATTATATTCTGCAAAAAGGCAGGTGTCAAACATATGATGTTTAATATATGACATTTTTTATTTACTTGAAGCTATATTATGAAACTTAGTGGTAATATTTATGAAAGTAAGTGAAAAAGCATTAAATTAATCCTAAAACTGATGCTATATCAAAAACATTTGTAATCAGGAATAGAGTAATTATGGATATAAGGGTAGAGAAGGCTACTATTGAAGAAGCTAGTTTCTCATCGTTATTGTATTTCATTGCCAGAATGCCTGTTATTGCAGCCGAAGGCATAGCATTAATTACAAATACTACATATACTGATATTTTCGGTATTGAAGGGAAAAGAAGAAACAAAAGTACGAAAGCAGGTATTATCAGCAGACGTAAAGCAGTTACTATATAAATCTGTTTTAGTTTAATAACTTCCTTCAGACTGACTTGGGCAAGAGTTGCTCCAATAAGTAACATAGAAAGAGGAGTAGTCAGTTCACCCATCATCTTTAAAACAGTCTGGATTGTGTCTGGTATCTTCCATCCGGTAAACATCAATACAATTGCTATTGCAACTGCTATCAATGAAGGATTAATCATTTTCTTAAGAGAATCTTTAAATTTATTGGATTTTGTAAATAAGGAGATTCCATAAGTCCATGTGAAAAGATGAAAGACCATTTGAAATATTGCTCCAAGAAACAATCCTTTTGGACCTAAAATGGAATTTAATACAGGAAGTCCCATGTATCC
>JAQVAJ010000298.1 GCA_028690885.1 Clostridia bacterium | reverse complement strand
GTCCTTCATCTGCAAAACCTTGAGGTTTGCAATTTCACAAAAAGAGAGGAAAACAAGCTGACAGTGGAGACAATCCAGGGTCGGCTGAATGCCGAGGCCAAGACCTGTCGGCGCTGCGGCGTCAGGTGTTGATTAACACATTGTTTTGGACGGGTTTTTGCACAATCTTTTAGATCGAACATTTGCAAGATGCTTTAGACAGCAAAGCAGGAGCCTCTGGCGAAGCTCCTGCCCGATTGGAATCAGTGAACTGTTTTAGAAGATGGGGTCTTCTCCAAGCAGATCCATCTCGATTGGAATCTCACCTCTGTGGTGAATCACAAAGTCACAGATCTCTGATGAAAGTGCCTCAACAAGCGATTCCTCGTCGGCACTGGATAGTCTGGACCGAGAGATGAGAGCCGAGACCCCGAAGTGAAGCATGTCATCCATCATGCCATTCAACGCGACCAGTTCTTCATGCCAGAGGTTCCCGTCGCCAATCAACCTGTCAATCAAGGCCATGTCTATCTCTCCCACCAGTTGCCGGTCACTTCCCTGATCATGTCAGCGGTGACGACCTGCTCCTTGCGCCGCATTGCCCGATCCAGGGAAAGCAGACAGATGGCGTTGATCTTCCTGGGGATTCCGCCAGAGGACTGGTATATTGCCTTGATTGCAAGGTCGTCGAAGATGTCCGGGCCCGCACCTGCGATGTTGTTCATCTGGTGGCGGATGTAGGAGGAGCACTCGTCAGCCGCCATGCTCCTGAGGTTGTATCCGTCAAGGACCCTGCTCATGACAGGCTTGCAGAATGGAGAGCGGAGCGTCTCGAACAGCCCGTCCTGTCCGCACATGACGATTGGGGTGACCTTAGTGTCATTCAGGTTCTGCTGACTCAGGAGATGCAGCTGGCTCATCGTCTCCATCGGTATCAGATGAGCCTCATCGATGAAGATCACAGGGGAGACCCCTGACTCACGCAGGTTCCTGTAGCATTCGTAGATCGTTCTCAGGACAGAGGTGGCCTGGAAGGCGCGGTTCTTTGCTCCAATCGCGTCTGAGACCTGTCTCAGAAGCTCGTTGAAGGACCTGTTCCCGGCGGAGATGGTGATCACCGAGTACTGCTTTGGCGGAAGCTGGCCAAGGGCGTACCTCATGGCCGTGGACTTGCCGGAGCCGACCTCGCCGATCACGGCGTAGTAGAATGCGTTCTGGACCGCGAACCTGATTCTGTCTGTGATTTCCACTATCGAAGGTCTGATGAAGATGTCCTTCACGTTCAGGTCAGAGGCGAATGGGGTTCTCCTGAAGCCGAACCAGGTCCTGATGTCCAAAGACTTGTCACCTGCCATTGCGTCCACCTCCTCTGAAGACCGTGCCGTTGTGCACCAGGTCCACCGGTCTGAGCATTCCTATGCTCCGGCCGTCGAAGAAAGCCTCGACCTCCCCATCCCTGGAGAAGTATCTGAGCTCTATGCGTTTGCCGCCGTATCCAAGAGGGACCTCCAGGAGTCTGCCTGAGAAGGAGACCGTCCTGGCAGCCGAGACGACCCGCTCCTCCCTGAAGCGAAAGAGAGGCGGAAGGTCGGCAGGTGCAGGTCTGACAGCCTCCAGGTCAGAGATGTATCTCTCAACCGGGGACATCCCTATGCCGCTGTGCCATCGGTTGTTGTACTCATCGACCCACCTGTCAAGGGCCCTGTTCAGGTCGTAGAGGGTCTGTTCCTGCGGCAAAGTGGGTAGGAACTGCATCCTCATCGTGCGCCAGAAGCGCTCAAGCTTCGCCTTTGACTGCGGATGGTAGGCCGTGGCGAACGTCAGCTGGACCTCGAGGGAGGCCAGTCCGTACTTCAGCCTGAAATCCCTCATGGCGGCGCCGTTGTCAGTGTAGACCCTGACGGGGAGGCCTCTTCTGTTGAATGCCTTCCACATGCAGTCAAGAAGGCTCTCAGTCCTCTCATTGAGGTAGAACTGGGCGTGCGTGACCAGTCTGCTCTTGTCGTCCATGAAGGCGAAGCAGTGTGCAGTGACCAGTCTTCTGGATCCGCCTTCCTCCACGATGACCTTGGGCCCGACCATCGCGTCGAGCATCCAGCAGTCGTTGCAGCTCTCCATCTCGAATCGCCTCTGGTTGCGTTCATCCGCATTGGTCGAGCCGGACCCGCATCTGGCGACAAGCCTGTATGCCGAGTGCATCTTCACGGTCTGCCCTTCCTCTGCCATCGTCCTCACCAATGTGGTCAGTGGCATGTCCGGGTTCTCCGAGTGTCTCCTGAGCAGCTCATTCGCGGCCTCGAGGTCAACAGTGCGGCTTTCACCGACGTCCCTGCGGCTCTTCGGCATCAGAGTCTCTATCCTGCGGTCCCTGAGGTACCGGTAGTACCAGGTCCTGACGGTGCCTGCACGTATGACCCTCCTGGACGAGAACGGTATCTCGTACTGTCTTGAGCAGATCTCATTGACCAGTCTGCGCAGCGACCCCCTGGACCTCCTTTCGTCCAGGAGCGGAAAGATCACGCCGAAGCGGAAGAGAGCCGTCTCCTCTCGTTTTCTGTCTGTCATCTTGTGTTTCTCCTTTGGGGGAAGCCTATGTCACATGGCTCCGGAGCAGAAGTACCAAAGGATGGTGGGGCTTCACCTGACGCGTCAGGGCACATGCCGGATTCACAGGATTGTCCAACTTCCTCAGACTGACTGGAGACGCCAGCGACTGGTCCCCCGAGGACAGGATCATGCCCAGGTCGGGGAAGTTCGTCCCACTGCGGCTTCTTCTCATGAACTGCCCGAACCAGATGCTCTGCAACCTGACAGGAACAGGGATCCTGCGTGTGAAGTGCCCTTTCTCCAGGCGATGGGAGAGTACTTTGACTATCGTCTCAAGGGTGTAGAGTTTCAGAACATGGATGATTCCAGGCAGAAGCGTGTAGGTCCTTCCACAGACTGGACATCTCTTCCTGTGTATCCAGATGGTCCTGCAGGTGTCTGCGCTGTCCTGCAGGTATCTCCGCCTCCATCCATGCCCCTGCAGATGTGAATGGCACACTGGACAGGCGATGTATCCGAACATTGAGCAGTCAGGATGTTTTTCTCGAAGAAGGCCTTGAATTTTCTCCCCATCTAGAGGACACTGTAGAAGCATTTATTTGTGCAGGGGTGAAGGGCAAACTTTGGTAGGGGAGCTCTTCATCCTGATATGGTCCTGGAACTTCCGGGAAGGGGTCCTTGGGCTTCCTTTCGCAAGGCTTGCGCGTCATCCCCTTCTCCTTGAGCATTCTAGCATATTCTGCATTCTCATTGAGCATTGGATCACGCAACCATGTTGCTATTGTCGA
>JAQVAJ010000297.1 GCA_028690885.1 Clostridia bacterium | reverse complement strand
GCTTTGAAGCTGGGAGTCAATACATTTCTGGCATCCTATGCAAGGCCTTATAAGATCTGCTTTTCCCTGCTCTACCAGATTAACCCATTCAGGCTCAGCAAGAAGACCCTTGCCCATAAAGACGAAATCAACCGTTTTCTTTTTCAATGCATTCTCAGCGACATCTGCATCTGCTGCTCTTCCACCACCTATTAATTTTAACTTAAGTTTTTTAAAGAACTTAAGACTGTACACGAGCTTTAATAACATACACACAGGAAATATCTGCCCTTTTGATGAACCGCTGTCCGGGGTATCCTTCAAAGTCGGGGTATCACTCCACATTCCTGCCATTACTTCAATAGCATGAACTCCTGCTTCTTCGAATCTTTTTACGTAATATGCGCCTTCTGCTAATGTTATACCGCCATCTTTTCCCATCTCCCAGACTGTTAGCTTAACCGCTATAGGAAAATCTTCTCCTACAAGCTTTTTTATTTTATTAATTACATTCATATGGAAAGTAATTCTTTTTTCCTTGCTTCCACCATATTCATCTGTCCTAATGTTCGCAGTAGAAGAAAGGAATTGCTGTCCTAAATAGTATCCTGTACAGTGAAATTCCACTCCGTCAAATCCGGCCTTTTTAGCTCTTAAGGCAGCAGCGGCATATTTATCCTCAATTGTTTTTATCTCTTCTACTGTAAGAGATCTAGGCGCCTCATTGCCGTAACCGATCATAAAAGAATATGTCATAGCGACTTCTGAAGGTCCTACTGGCTGCTCCTTTATATACTCTCTTCTTGCTCCTCTACCAGTGTGGCTGATCTGCAAAAAACACTTTGCACCATGCTTGTGGATTGCATCAACAAGCTTTTTCATGCCTTCTATATATTTGTCATCATCAATAACAAGCATATTCTCAGTATTTCTGCCTAATGGAGTATCAACACATGTCACTTCAACTATTATTAATCCTACTCCGCCTTTAGCTCTTCGTTCATAATGATTTATGACAGCATCATTTACAAATCCTCTGTCTGACTGATTCATGCCCATTGCAGGCATAACTACACGGTTTTTTATCTTAAGATTACCTATCTGACCTTCTGAAAATAGTATTGGATACTGTTTTGACATGACATGCCTCCATAAAGAAAATATTAAAAGTGAACTTAGTTCACTATTTAAATATATATATTAATCTAAATTTAGTCAATTCTAAAGCATATAGCGAAATAAGAAATATAATATTACTAATCCTTTAGCAAATCATATATGCAGTACTCATTATTACTAATTTTAAAATTATACTTTTCTATCGCTTTTACTAATTTGGATATGTCACAAAAATAGTCAGTCATAAATCCTTTTGCCTTTATATTTTTCATTTTGTAGTTCTGCTTACAAAATATACTCGGTTTGATATTTGATTTACATTTATTGAATTCACTTATATCGTTTTTATCAATTATAATCAATATTTCAACTTCTGGAGATGTGCAAATCTTAATAACATCAGCCATATCATTATATGGTTTTTTAAGTTTGAAACTTTCCGATTTTGAATCTACAAAATTCAATATTAAAGGCTTTTCCTTATATGCATATTGTAGAAATTTGTCAGATACTTTAGATGCTGTCATTCGCTTGAAAAGCTTGTTACTATGAAGCATTTCTCTAGTAAATATGAGTTTTCTATGTTCAAGAAGCAAAGTAAGAATATCATACTCAGCATTACCTTCACAAAGGCAGATTAAATTTTTTCGATTTAAATCTAGTCTTCTCTTTGACATATATATTTCCTGACTTTTTGTATATTTTCATAATTCGGAGCAGTGCCATCTATATAATTTGAAAGAATTATGTCACTCTTCTTTATATCATTTCTCTTTACATAATCAGAATATTTTATAATTTCAGGAGTACTATTTACTCTTCTTAGAATATATATATTGTCCTTTCTTTCCATAACATCAAGAATTTCAGGATAGTGAGTAGTAAAAATCAAGCATGCACCATTCTGATTTATTTCACAATCATTAAATAGATCAATTATCATGTGAACAAGTTTTTTATTCATATGGTTTTCTATTTCGTCAATGATCATGTACCCACCTTTTTTAAAAACTTCAGCTGCTTGATTTAATATATGCATTCCTTTAATAGTACCGGAAGATAAAACTTGAGATGCGTCAATAAGATTATCATAGATGTAGTCCTGGCCATTTTTAAAAACTATTCGAACATTATTATCCTTTACAGTAATTGAACTGATATTTTCATCATAGAGTTTTAAAATGTTTTCGTTAACAGTATCATCCCCTTTAATTAAATAGTTACTGATTGGGTGTATTGAATTGTAAATATATGGACTTGCATATCTGGTTATGGATAATACAATACTTTGGTTATCAGGCAAAAGCGCTTTCGCTTGCTCGGTCAAACCTGATCTTTTCATTATAATCATATTATCATCAAACTTTGTTATATCCGCTTTTTTCTTAACACTGGTAACCGGTTTTTCAAATATTATCTCCTCTTTGAAAAAGTAAGGATAATTCTGTTCTATATCAATGTATGAGTCTCTTTTTAACCCAATAATAGTATGAAGTCTGAATATTTTACCAAATATAACAAAATCAACTTTTATAACTGTATCATCCTTAATTATTCCAAATGGTACATTTGCCTGCTCAAGATTTTTATGTCTAGCTACAATATCCATAACAAACTTTATAAGCCTCAACGCAGTTGTTTTACCTGAAGCATTAATGCCAATAAGAGAAATTACTTTCTGTAAATATATACAATTTGATATCTTGTGTACCTGGTTATCATCAACAACCCTGTCTGAAGCAGTCATGTCAAAACAAAATCCTTTATCAAACACGTTGATATTCTCATATTCTATCCTTAATACTTTCATTATTCTACCTCACAAAAGCATTTTAGCATAAATAATACATTTTGTAAACAGTTTATCTGTTTATATTATTTCTATTTTAACTATTTTTAAATTTTACCCTTAATATAAACATATAACATGTTTATAATTTCACATATCTACCTTAAGGTATTTAAATGAAATATTATTTTTTGTTTTTCTGATTTATAATTACAAATATAAAAAAAGGAAAGATATGGCTATCAGGCAGAAAGAAAAAACTGAAATAACACATAATCAGCTTAAAGTTACTGCATTGAAGCTTTTTCTTGACAAGGGTTATAAGCATGTTTACGCATTATGAATGATTACTCACATTAATAAAGTAACAACCAAATATTATCAACATTTTTAACTATTTCGCATTGAACAGGATGTATAAAAAAGAT
>JAQVAJ010000296.1 GCA_028690885.1 Clostridia bacterium | reverse complement strand
TATTGGAAAATAATATTCTGACCAATGATTATCCATTCAGCTGTACTTCCCTTACAGGATATTCAGGAGGTGGAAAATCTATGATTAAATCATATCAGGATATTAACAGAAATGCTTCATTATCGGTTCCAAACATTTATGCTCTTACTCAGACCCATAAGCATCTTAAAGAAATGAAGCAATACAGCGGTACATCACAATACCCTGTCTTTTCACCTATCATAACTGATGTATACAGTATGATGTGTGTAACTGTAAATATATCATTAAAAGGAACAAACAAAGATATAAATGACATTCGCAACATATACATAAATAAGTACAAAAACCGCCCGTTAATCATTACATCAGATATAGAAGCTTTGGAATATGAAGGCTTCATACCTTGTGACAGCTGGAAGAATAAGGATTCAATGAAAATCTGTGTTACCGGAAACGACGAAAGAGTATCTTTAATTGCCCTTTATGATAATTTAGGTAAGGGAGCATCGGGAGCTGCAATACAGATATTTAATACTATAACAGGATGCGAGGAGACAAAAGGTTTACAGGTTTAAAGGTTAAATCGGATTAGGAGATTACTATGGAATATATATCAGACTCAATAACTGCACCAATAGGATTTAAGGCAAATGGTATACACTGTGGCATAAGGAAGAATAAAAACAAAAAAGATCTTGCCCTTATAGTTTCTGATACCATATGCACAACCGCTTGCGTTTATACGCAGAATCTTGTAAAAGGTGCTCCTATAACAGTTACAAAACAGAATGTAAAAAATGGATTTGCCCAGGCTATAATCTGCAACAGCGGAAATGCAAACACATGCAATGAAAACGGTATTGAAATTGCAAAGCTCATGTGCGACCTTGTTGCACAGCATTTAGACATAGACGAATCTGATGTTATTGTCGCATCAACAGGAGTTATCGGACAAAAGCTTTCAATAGACCCTATTAAAAACAACATGAATCTTCTTTGTGATGGATTATCAAAGGAAAATAACATAAAAGCTACCGAGGCCATAATGACTACTGACACAACGCTTAAGGAGGTAGCAGTAAGTTTTGAACTAAATTCAGTAGAATGCAGAATAGGGGGTATTGCCAAAGGTTCAGGCATGATTCATCCCAATATGGCAACAATGCTTGCTTTTCTTACAACTGATGTGCATATATCCAGTGAAATGCTCCAAAAAGCATTATCTGATGATGTTGAAGATACTTTCAATATGATAAGTATCGATGGAGATACTTCTACTAATGATATGGTATCAATCCTTGCAAACGGACAGTCAGGAAATATAGAAATAACTGAAGAAGATGCAAATTACTATATCTTCAAAGACGCCTTAAATGCTGTTACTTCAGCTCTTTGCCAGATGATAGCAAAAGATGGAGAAGGTGCTACAAAACTTATTGAATGCAAAGTCATTAACGGAAAAACCAAGCAGATTTGCAAAAAAACTGCCAAGTCCGTTATATGCTCAAGCCTTGTAAAAACTGCAATGTTCGGAGCTGATGCAAACTGGGGAAGAATTTTATGCGCTATAGGTTATTCAGGATGTGATGTGGATGTAGAAAAGATAAGCGTTTCTTTCTGTTCCGACACAGATGCGATTATGGTATGTGAAAATGGTTATGGAGTGGACTTTTCTGAAGAACTTGCAAAAAAGATATTAAGCCAGGAGGAGATTACCATAATAGTGGATTTAAACAGTGGTGAATATGAAGCAACAGCTTATGGATGCGACCTTACATATGATTATGTGAAAATAAACGGAGATTACCGTACATAAAGACTAACACTGACTTTTAAATGAGAGGTTCGTTGAAAGGAGAAAAATTATGCTTACTAATGCTCAAAGGGCTCAGGTACTTGTACATGCACTACCCTATATACAAAAATATAACAACAAAATCGTTGTAGTAAAATACGGTGGAGCCGCTATGACTCAGGAAAATCTGAAAAATGACGTCATGAAAGATATCGTATTAATGTCCTCAATAGGGATGAAGGTTGTTCTTGTACACGGAGGCGGACCGGAAATAACTAATATGCTAAACAGAGTAGGTAAAACCACTGAATTTGTAAACGGACTCAGGGTTACAGACAAAGAAACTGCTGAAATTGTTCAGATGGTTCTTTGTGGCAAGATAAATAAGAATTTAGTGTCAATGCTGGAATCATATGGCGGAAAAGCTATAGGAATATGCGGGCATGATGCAAGTTTAATTAAAGCAAAGAAAATAAATGAGCAACTGGGCTTTGTAGGAGAAATTACTTCAATAAATAAAACTGTAATATACGATCTTCTGGAAAAAGGATATATCCCAGTAATATCCACAGTAGGCTGTGATGATGAGATGAACACATATAACATAAATGCTGATACAGCATCATCTGCTATAGCATCTGCTTTAAATGCAGAATGTCTTGTATCCATGACTGATACTTCAGGATTGCTGCTAGATAAACTTGATCCTGATTCTTTGATATCCAAAGTGTCAGTTTCAGAAGCATGCAAACTTATCAGAGAAGGAAAAATCGATGGAGGAATGATTCCTAAAACTGAATGCTGTATAGAAGCTGTAAGAAGAGGAGTAAAAAAGGTCTTCATAATTGACGGCCGTATCCCCCACTCAATACTTATTGAAATGCTTACTGACGAAGGAATAGGGACAATGTTCTCATAAAACAAAAATACAAGTAAAGGTGCAGATATGAATATTAAAAAAGAAGATAAGTTATACATAGCCAATACATATAAAAGGTTTGATTTAGACCTTGTAAAAGGACAGAAAGAACTGCTTTATGATTCTAATGGAAAAGAATATATAGATATGGGTGGTGGTATTGCTGTGAATATTTTTGGTGCAAGTGACTTGCAATGGAAAGACGCTATCATATCACAGTTAAATCTTATACAGCATACATCAAACTTATACTACACATATCCTCAAGTACAGTTAGCAAAACTTTTATGTAAAAAATCCTCAATGAAAAAAGCCTTCTTTTCTAACTCAGGTGCAGAGGCAAATGAATGTGCAATAAAAACAGCAAGAAAGTACAGCCATGACCTGTATGGAAATGAAAGATATTTTATAGTTACTTTAAAAAACAGTTTTCATGGAAGGACTATAACTACCCTTTCAGCTACCGGACAAGATATGTTCCATAAAGACTTCGGTCCTTTTACAGATGGATTTATTCACGTTGATAAAGATGATTTTGCGAGCATGGAAAAACACATAAAATCAAACAAAGTATGTGCAGTCATGCTAGAGCTAATTCCAGGTGAAGGCGGAGTAATACCTCTTGATATTGATTTTGTGCAA
>JAQVAJ010000295.1 GCA_028690885.1 Clostridia bacterium | reverse complement strand
ATGAAATATTTAATAATGCAAGACTAATCAAACTAGATAAAAGTTATCGATCTACATATCAGATTGCTAAATACTGCAATGATATGTTAAAAGACAATATAGATATAAAATACTTCAACAGATATGGGAATGAACCTGAAATAATTGAAACGAACGAAGTTAATCCTGATGAATTATCTGAAATAATAATAAATAAGGTAGAAAAATACAGAAAGATGGGATACCGTTCAATAGCCTTGATCACAAGAACTGAAGCATTTGCCAAAGAACTGGAACCTTATTTAAAAGAAGCTAAGATAAGCAGAGTGACACAAAAAAATACTTCATATACTGTCGGTTCCGTAATAATGCCTTCATATCTTACCAAGGGACTCGAATTTGATGCAGTAATAGTAATGGATACATCTAACGATAGATTTAAAAAAGAAGAGGAGTTAAACCTCTTCTACACATGTTGTACCAGAGCTTTGCACGAATTATGTATTATCAGTTAGTGAAAGTAAATTTTTGCATGTATCATGGACATGTTTCATAACAACATCATTACCGATTTCATTAAGACACTCATGTCTCATATCATCAAATATTTGCATAGTTATATTTGAAACTTTTGATTTTTCTAATCTAGCTAATAAAGAAAGAGGGCCTTTGGAATTTCCGCCTACAGGGTCATTAGCTCCGCTCATCAAATGAATTGGAAGATCCTTTGGGATTTTGATTACCATTTCATCTTTATAAATAGTAGATAATGCTTTAAATAATTCTTTAAACAGCCCAACGCTTGGTACATAACCACAAAGCGGATCTTGAATATATTTATCTACTTCTTTTTCGTCGCGTGATAACCAGTCAAATTCTGTCCTATTAGGCGCAAATTGCTTGTTGAACTGTCCAAATGATAAAGAGTTTAATATCTTTGAATTTTTATTTCTGCCAATAAATAGTTCTTGTAACATAGCAATAAACTTTCCTCCTTTAAGAACTAAAGGATGTTGCTGATCGTTAGTTCCAGATAAAATGCATGCATCAATATTTGATGCAAATTGTTCTATGTATGAAAGGCTCATGAATGAACCCATGCTATGGCCAAATAAAACAATTTTTTTGTTTTTATGATTTTCATGCGCATAATCTATTAAAGATTTCATATTGTTCACGCATATCTCAAATCCGTTTACTGGCCATACGCCAAGATTTGTCGCATATATTCCTTGACCAATATGATCTATACAATAAAGCTGTACATTATGATTTTTCAGAAAAGAAGATAATCTGTTATATCTTGCTGCATGTTCTGCTAAACCAGGTGATATTACTATTATATATTCAGGATCCTCAACATGATGGGGCATATACACGAAAAATGCTCCATCCTTACCTTTAATTGAAAAATAGTCAGCATTCATTTTATTCACTCCCGATATCAATGATAGCACATTAATATAAATTATCCAAGAAATATATATCATCTGATAACTTTCCTACATTGATTTTTTGAATCTATAAGAGTAAAATACAATAAAATGGAGGTTAGATATTTGAGTATTTGGGATAAAATTGAAAGCGCATCAGCAGATGAAATGCGTTCTATACAGGATAAGAGATTAGTAGAGACAGTTGAATATGTTTATGACAGAGTTCCGTATTACAGAAAAAAGATGGAAGATATTGACTTGTACCCAGAAGATATAAAAAGCTGTGATGATTTATATAAGCTTCCATTTACGACAAAAGATGATTTGCGTGACACTTATCCATATGGCCTTGTCGCAGTTGATCTTGATGAAATTGTAAGAATTCATGCATCATCAGGTACTACAGGTAAAAGAATAGTTGTTGCTTATACCAAAGAAGATATTGACACATGGTCTGATGTAATGGCTAGGTGTTTTGCAAGAATAGAAACGGATAGTAAAGATATAGTTCATGTTGCTTATGGATATGGTTTGTTTACAGGAGGTTTAGGAGCTCACTATGGTGCTGAAAAATTAGGCGCAACAGTTATTCCGATTTCTGGAGGTAATAGTAGAAGGCAGGTTGAATTTTTAACAGATTTAAAGCCAACTGTAATAGCTTGTACTCCATCATATATGCTTCATCTTTATGAAGTAATGATTGATGCTGGATATACTCTTGATGATATTTCACTAAAAGCAGGAATATTCGGAGCAGAGCCCTGGAGTGAGAATATGCGTAAGGAAATCGAAAGACTTCTGAAAATCAAAGCATATGATATATACGGATTAAGCGAAATTACTGGTCCTGGAGTTGCATCAGAATGTATTGCTCAAAATGGACTGCACATAAATGAAGACTGTTATCTTCCTGAAATTGTAGATGTTATTGACCATAAACCTTTGGGATTAAATGAACAAGGAGAAATAGTTTTTACAACTATAAAGAAAAAAGGTATGCCATTGATCAGGTATAGAACAAAAGATATAACAAAACTTTTCAAAGATGATTGCATATGCGGTCGAACTTTGGTTAAAATGGAACGTGTAACCGGACGAACAGATGATATGTTGATAATAAGAGGAGTAAATGTCTTTCCATCTCAGATCGAGAGCGTTTTACTGGAGTTTTCACAGCTTACGCCAAATTATCAGATTATAGTTGATAGAATCAATATGATGGATGTTTTAAATATACATGTAGAGATGAATGAAAATTTATTTACTGATGAAGTTAAAAAGATTGAATCGTTAGAAAAAAGTATTACAGGAGCTATTGAAAGCGTTCTTGGAATAAGCGCAAAGGTTAAACTTGTAGAGCCTAAATCAATTGAAAGAAGTGAAGGAAAAGCTGTACGAATAATTGATAGAAGGAAAATTTAGGGGGTAAATAATGCTTGTCAAACAGATATCGATATTTTTAGAAAATAAAGAAGGAAGGCTTGCTGAACTAACATCAATATTAGCTAAGGCAGAAATAAACATAAATGCTTTAACAATTGCAGATACTGCAGATTTCGGAATTTTAAGAATTATTGTTGATGATGCAGATAAAACAGAAACTTTACTGAAAAAAGAAGGGTTTTCAGTTAGTATTACTGATGTATTAGCTCTAGACATTGACAATAAACCCGGTGGAATAGCAAAACCTTTAAATATGCTTCATGAAAATGGTATTTCAGTTGAATATATTTATGCATTTCTTGCAAAAAAAGATAATACTGCACATGTAATATTTAAAGTAAATGATGTAGATTTAGCGAAGAAAGTTTTAAGTAAAAATGGATATAGGAATACTGCAAAATAATGAAAGCTGAAATAATTGCTGTAGGCACTGAACTCTTAATGGGTCAGATAGATAATACTAATGCTAGTTATATATCAAAACGACTTCCTGAATGCGGAGT
>JAQVAJ010000294.1 GCA_028690885.1 Clostridia bacterium | reverse complement strand
GAAGGGCAGTCATTATTTCAACAAACATACCTTTATACGGAGTTTTCCCTGTAAAGAATTCCTTATGCTCTTCATATATCTTTAATGCATTATTATATCTAGTAACACAAGAATATGCTGTTATCAGACCCAAAACTGATTTTTGTGTTTCAATACCATGTTTAATCAGATATTTGAATCCCTTTATAGCCTCATCATAATCACCATCCTTAAGGCTAATCATCGAATTAGAATAATATAATTTTAAGTCTTTGAACTCATTCTTAGCCATGTATTCTCCTAACTCGCGTCATCAAGTGAATCCAGATATTCTTGAATTATCTGACCGACATTTTCTTCACGAACCACTATGGAAAATTCGATTCTTCTGTTCTTAGCTCTTAGAGTTTCTGTATAATCATTTTCTACTAAAGGTCTGGATTCTGAGTATCCAACTGCTCCGAAGTAACTTGAATATTGTGTTTCAAGTTTTGGATTGCTGCCAAATAGATAAAGAAGTACAGAATTAGCTCTATCAGTAGATAGCAATTGGTTTTTTTCATAACTTCCATCACTGCTTGCATGTCCTTCTACCATTATAGATTCAATATACTGACCCGAATCTTTCAAAATATCCTCAAATGCAGAAGAAAGCTTGTCCAGTAATGGATATGCAGAAGGAGAAATGTCGGAACTGTCAACCTGAAAGAGTAAGCTTGCATTTATTTGAAGGTTTCCTTCATCTCCTATAGTGACATATCCTTCTCCAAGAGCTTCATCTATTGATTTTTTGACCTTTTCGAATATATCTACCTGCATTACAGCAACCTTCTGGAGCTGTTCTCTCATTGATTCTAGTTCAATTGTATTAAGTGCTATCAGTGATAAAAGTTCTTGTTTCTGAGCTTCTAGAGCAGCTTGTTGTTCAGCAAGAATAAGTATAAGGTTTTCCAGGTTTGCTGCTTCTTCTTCAGAAAGTTCCAATGCTGCCTGTTTGGCGACAAGTTCATTTTCAAGCAGGCTTAGTGAAATTTCCTTAGCTGCCAATTCATTTTCCAGCATTACAAGTATGGTTTGTTTTGTTTCAAGGTCCAACTGGGTTTCCTGAAGTGCTAATTCTTTAGCTGCAAGATCGTTTCTTGTTGATTCAAGCTGTGCGCCAGTAGCAATATTCGTGGCTTCCTGTTCATCAAGGTTTATGGAGATTATTATGTTCTTTATGAAAACAATAAGCACCAGAAATAACATTACTAGAACCATTGTCGACATTACATCGGCAAAGGAAGGCCAATAGTTTTCTGCTTCTGTTTTTTTTAAGTAACTAACTCTTTGTTTCAATTAGATCACCTCTTAATCCTTTGTTATTCGTTACGTATGGCTTTTTCAATATCATCCAATTTCTTTTGAATTTTGCCAGAAACCGATTTATTGTACACCATAGTCTGCTCCGGTAAGGAAGCAATAGTTTGAGCCAGTATTTTCTGATTATTTTCAAATGATTCACTCATTGAATTTACATTAGCCATGGATTTTTCCATTGTAGCTGCAGTTTTTTCTGCAATTATCTGGCTGCTTTCATTTAGAGCTTCTTCAAAAGAAGATTTTATTTTTTCTGTTAATGATGAAACTTCCATTGATGTAGCTATTATTGCCTTTTCAAATGAATCTTTCATGTTATTGATTGATTCTGCATTGTCTTCACTTGACTGTTTCATTGTAGTTGTAAGCTGTTGGAGAGCTGAAACAGTCTGATCTACCTGTTCAGCTAATGATGCCAACTCTTCCAATGTTTCCTTATTAGAAACCGCCATCTGTCCAGCAGCTGACTTAACATCTTCAGCAAAGGAACGTATTGCATCGTAATTCTTCATAATCAGGTTTGCTGAATCAGATAATGATTCACTCATCTTGATAAATGAAACATCCATCTTATCTACATTTTCCTTAAGATTAACATTGAAGTCGGACATATCTTTCATTGCAACTGCTAATGTTGATATTGCTGAGTCAAATCTTTCTACTGTTGTATCAAGAGCTTGTGATGAAACAGACACATCCATTACAACGTTAGTAAGCTTATCAGCAAATGAGTCTACAGTATCTTTCAATGTCATTTCGATTTTTGAACCAAATTCAACGAAAGTATCTTTGAGAATTCTGTTCATCATTGTATATTCAGTTTCTTTGTCTTTTGCAATAAGTACAGCTACATTGTTATCAAGATATTCCTCAACATCTATCATTAATGATCTCTTCTGTTCTTCACAGTCAATTGCTATTAATGCGAAATTTAAAATAACAGAACCGAATAGTCCTACAAGACTGGTGGTAAAAGCAGCTCCCATACCTTTTGCTGCTGCAGCTAGTCTGACAAGTATCTCATTCCAGTCTAGGCTTGCAGAACCTATATCCTGAAGTAATACATTTACAAGTTCACTTACAGAAATGGTAAGTCCGATGAAAGTACCCAAAAGTCCGAGAGTGATCATCATTGACATGCTCTTTCTAACGAATGTCTCTCCAAAAGAGCTTAACTTCAAATGCTCTGTTAAATTCTTTTCAATAATAGCTTGAGTGTTAACATTATTGTTATTTATTTCTCCGGCTACTTTATAGTCCTGAACAATCTCGTTGAGCATCTCATCCTTGAAGGTGCCTGCTCTCCTGTTCTGACGGTTGTTAATCTGTTTGCTTAATTTGTAATACTGAATCTTTATAAGAAGGTTTATTACAAATGCTGCTATGAATACTAATAATATTACGACGATTACTATTTTACCTGAGATGTCAATTGATCTAAATAATGATACTAAGTTATTCATACGTTCTCCTTGATTTTGATTTAATATAGTAATTTTACCACAAATTTATTATTAATATATATTATTCACAGAATGTTTACATTATTATCTTTATAAAAGCCTAAACATACTGCACATGTAGAAAAAATTTATATAATTTGTAAAAAAACATTTTTCATACTTTCATTAGATGTATCAAGTTAATAAAAAGTTCACATTTTATTTGTGCTGTGATATACTCCGACTGAAAAAGGAGAGGCAATGCTTAAGAAATATGTAATAATACCTGCCTTAATAGCTGCTATATACTGTGCTTTGATATTTATGTTTATGCCTGTCAGTTTCGGAACTGTACAGATAAGAGTAGCAGAAGCATTAACTGTGCTTCCATATTTCACACCTTCTGCAATTTATGGTCTTTTTGTTGGTTGTTTTTTGGCCAACCTTATAGGCGGCGCAGGAATACTGGATATCGTACTTGGTTCTTTAGCGACTTTGCTTGCAGCTTTTTTGACATATAGAATGAAAAGCAAATGGCTGGCTCCTTTTCCGCCAATTGTCATAAATGCTTTTGTAGTAGGTTATA
>JAQVAJ010000293.1 GCA_028690885.1 Clostridia bacterium | reverse complement strand
GTATTATCAGTAATCTCTATATCAAATCCCTGTTTTTGCATATTAGAAATTACTTCATCCTTATTATGAAAATGTGTGTTAATAGAGATATATGTATCTTGTGGACTATTGAATTTTTTAAGCATTTTTATGCATTGCTCTTCTGAAAGCAATGATCTCATAGCCTTATATGTTTCTTTAGTACAAGAGTATAATATATGCGGTTCAATATTATTGTCTTCGACTTTATTTTTTCGCATAAAATTTCTTAGTACAGCATTAACAAAACCTGCAGAATTTTTACTTATGATTTTTTTAGCCAGATTACATGACTCATCAACAATTGCATATTGAGGAATCTTATCCATAAACATAAACTGATATATGCCTATCTTCAAGATACAAAGCAGCAATGGGCTTGTTTTTTTAATGTTTTTTATGTACGGTTCTAAGATATGCTCAAGATATATGCTGTTTCTTAGTACACCCATAGATATATTCATACATAATCGCCTGTCTTCAACAGACAAACCCGACTTATTCATATAACTTTCTAAAACCATATTGGAATATTTATCTTTATATATAACATCATGAACTATATTTAATGCAGTATGTCTAGAATCCATCAACATCCACCTAAAATAATTCCGCAAGTAAGATTATGGCCACACTGGCATAACTGCATTCTTTTTCGATCTTCAAACTGCAGTTCCGTTATATACAGGATTCCAGATTTGCATTTGACTGCCATCTTGTCTTTCTCAATATTTAATATAGTCCCATTTGCTATGGAACTTTCACAAATCTCATCTGAGTATTCAGCTTTGATAATTTTCATAGTTTTCCCACAGTATGATGTATATGTTCCTGGCCAGGGGTTAAATGCCCTTATAACATTGAAAAGCCTTAAAGCATCTTGATTAAAATCTAACCTTCCTTCTTCCTTTTTAATCATAGGAGCATATGTTGCTAAAGAATCATCTTGTTTTACTGGTATTATCTTGTCTTGTTCATAAAGCTTAATTGTATCTATAAGAAGATTTGAACCCATAATACTTAACCTGTCATGTAACGAGCAAATATCATCCTCTTTAGTAATATTCGTTTCTTTTTTTAATAGCATATCCCCAGTGTCCATTCCGACATCTGTAAGCATAGTTGTAACACCTGTTATTTCTTCTCCTTCAATAATGGCTCGTTGCATTGGAGATGCGCCTCTGAATTTAGGAAGTAAAGATGCATGAACATTGATTGTTCCATACTTTGGTATTTCCAATATGCTTTTTGGCAGTATCTGTCCAAATGCACATGTCACTGCAAGGTCGCACCCTATTTCAGATATTCTTTGCGGCCAATTATCTTTTCTAATCTTTTCCGGTTGGAGAACTGGTATATTATTTTTTATTGCAGTTTTCTTTATATTTGAAAACTCTATAACATTATGCCTTCCTTTTGGCCTGTCAGGCTGGGTTATAACTGCATTAATGTTATAGCCTGATTCAATCAGAGCTTCTAAACATGGTAAAGCGAAGTCTGGTGTTCCCATGAATATTATCTTACTTATCTTCTTCAATTTCTTCTTCGTTTCCCTCTAATTCTGACGGGTCTATCTCTTCTATAACTAGATCTCTGAACAAAATACCATCCATATGATCTATTTCATGACTAAAACAATGTGCGGTATACTCCTCTGCTTCAACAACTTGTTTGTTTCCATATCTATCCTGATATTCAATTTTAACTTTTAATGGACGTTTTACTGTACCATAATAATCTGGAATACTGAGGCAACCTTCAATATCTATATTTTCACCTTCTTGTTCAACTATAATAGGATTAATAATCTCATACTTTTTTTCATCCATCTCAATCACAGCAACTCGTCTCAAAACCCCAATCTGGACTGCCGACAAACCTAATCCAGGTGCTGCTACCATAGTCTCATACATGTCCTCAAGAAGAGTATGAAGCCTGTCATCAAATGATGTAACTTCTCTAGATCTTTTCCTTAATATGTCATCGCCTTCAATTCTAATTTTTCTTATAGCCATTTCTAATCCGTCCTTTATCATTACTATTTTATACTACTGTTACATTTTAGGCAATAAAAAAGGACACCCTTTCGGATATCCCCTTTAATAATTTTTGTGTTGCTATTCAGCAAATATAGTTTTTTCTGATTCTTTGTCGAATATGTGTATTCTTATTGTATCAATTGCTATTTTTATTGTTGAGCCTGGTCTTGCTTTTGTAGAAGGGCTGACTCTTGCAATAATATTGCTCTTTGCAAAGCTAAAGTATAACAGAGCTTCTGGTCCCATCATTTCAACAACGTCAACTTTTACTTCTATTGTTGTATCTGTCATCTGATCAAGGTATACCTGTTCATCACGGAAATGCTCTGGTCTTATTCCTAAGACAACTTCTTTTCCATCATATCCTTTACCAACAATGCTCTTTGCTCTTTTTTCAGAGAACTTAATTTTTGTTCCAGCTAAATTAATCCATACATCATTGCCTTTTTCTTCAATAACAGCATTGATAAAATTCATTTGCGGAGTACCGATGAATCCTGCAACATACATGTTTGATGGGTTATCATACATTATCTGAGGAGGATCTACCTGCTGAATGAATCCTGCTCTCATAACAACGATTCTGCTTCCCATTGTCATAGCTTCAACCTGGTCATGAGTAACATATATGAATGTGGTTTTGAGTTTCTGATGAAGTTTTGTTAATTCAACACGCATCTGAGCTCTCAATTTAGCATCAAGGTTTGATAACGGCTCGTCCATAAGGAAAACCTTTGGTTCACGGACTATAGCACGTCCAAGAGCAACTCTCTGTCTTTGTCCACCGGAAAGAGCTTTTGGTTTTCTATCAAGTAAATGCTCGATTTCCAAAATTTTAGCTGCTGAATGTACTCTCTGTCTGATTTCTGCTTTTGGCATCTTTCTTAATTTAAGACCAAATGCCATGTTATCAAAAATAGTCATATGAGGATATAAAGCGTAATTCTGGAAAACCATTGCTATATCTCTATCTTTAGGATGTACCTCGTTAATTAATCTATCTCCGATATAAATCTCACCAGCAGTAATATCTTCAAGACCTGCAATCATTCTGAGTGTTGTTGTTTTTCCACATCCTGAAGGTCCAAGCAATACCAGAAATTCTCTATCTTCGATTACAAGATTGAAGTCTGAAACAGCTGTAATACCACCACGGTTTGGCTCATACTTTTTATATACGTTTCTAAGTGTAACTTTTGCCATATCTGATTCCTCCTATACATTTCTTTGTTTATTCTATCACTTAACGGGTAAGAATATAAGATGGTATATCTACAAAAAGAAACATGCCTTTTTGTATATTTTGCATAAAAG
>JAQVAJ010000292.1 GCA_028690885.1 Clostridia bacterium | reverse complement strand
CTAATATATTGAATGCACATATCAAAGGCCAGAAATAGAAGGACATATTTATCATATTGCCCCAGTTAGCTGGAGACAAAGTAGGTACAGAATTGAAGTTGTGCCCGAATCCTACCTCCATTCTGGATTCCAATACCCCGTAATCATTAATCTTATACTTAAATATTGATAATACCGCTTTCTTAAGCGCTTTTTTAATATCCTCTCTTCTGTAATCAATGCGGTTATAGTTAAATGCCAATAATGTCATACAATCAGTATCTATTGTGTTGTCATTGTATGATAATGGGTCATCTGGTGCTCTTAGGCCGAACAACCCGTCATTTCTTTGTAAAAGAAGTATCATATCAGTTTGTCTTTTTCTAAGTTCATCTGGAATGTCGTGGTTCTCATATGCATAAAGCCATAACTGATGGGCGCTGCCCATTATGGGAGAGGATATCCAGCAATATTCATCAGATGTCTTTGGTGTCAGAGTCTCAAAACCTGTTTCCATTACATGATGCCATATCTTTTCTTTATCAGTTTTAAGGTCTCCGTACCAAAAACCAGTTATACCTATGTTCTCATCATGCCATTTGTACCATATCTCATCAAGAAGTTTACGAGCTTTATCGCCCTCTTTAGTTCCTTCTTCCCATGTAGCAATCTGCCATAATATGCAACCTGCATTCCAAAATTCATTTCCCATCCACCACGGGTTGTGTCTTCGAAAATTAAGATCGAACTTATAGTTGTTCCAGTCACGGTTATACAGGTAATCTTTTAGGAAATCCTCATCAAGATATCTTCCTGTCATAGAACCTTTAGAGAGTTTGTACTTGGATTTTGCTCCTAAAAGCATTATAGCAGGGCATAAGCATGCTATTAAGTGTTCATGCATGTGATACCAAGGATGAGTATTTACAGAAGCATCTGACCAGGAAGGGTCTGACTTGTCAGGTATATATGGACCTAAGTAATAACCGGTTGCTTCATCCTGAAAGCTGTTTATATACTCTGCCCAGTTTGCTTTATCCTCATCTGTAAGTGTATCCAGCTCTCCTAAAAGATACAGAGCTTCAATAGCGCTGTGGTTTCCCTCTATGCTTTCAACTCCTCCTGGTGTGGAGGAAAAAGCCCAGTAGTTGTTTTTTGCACGCTCCTTTAGAGTGAGTGTTTTAACAATCCTTTTTTCTTTGGGTATTATGAATTTATCGGATCCTGAGCCTCTTACGTTTTTTCCGCCTGCTGCTTTGAAGGCTTCTTCATCAAATACACCATCAGATGGTACACAGCGTTCAATAAATCTTAAAACGTTATTTTTGTAAGATTCCAACAATAGAATTTTATCTGTTTTCTCCGTATTGTCCATATCAAACCCTATAGTATCTTGCACACATCCTCAAAGTGCCTTTTCGGAACACAAAGAGTTCCTTCTTCATCAAAGTAATATCTTACGCTTTTATCATATTTCATTGGCTCCGCTCTTGATGTCATAGCGGGATAACCGAAAGATATGAGAGAGTGAAGAGACAGTTTTTTCTGGTCTACTCCACATATATTACAGATATTATTCTTGTCGATAGCCATCATCCAGCAAGAGCTTACGCCTTCATTCTGGGCTGTTAATATCATGCTCATTGCTGCTGCACCTGCTGCAACATCATCTGACCTTCTTATACTTAAATCATTAAGTATAAGGGCTATTGCTGTTGGGCCTTCCTCTAATGATGGGGAACATTCGCCGTCAGGCATATATCCTGCATATTTGGTATATGGGAATATCTTATCAAGCAGCTGTTTATCTGTAACTACATAAAATCTCAAAGGCTGCATGTTCATGCCGGTAGGTGAAAGCCTTGCTGCATTAAGCATTTTATCTATTAAAGGCCTTGGGATAGGTTTTTGTGTGAATTTGCGGATGGACCTGCGTTTTAAAATTGTATCATATGTGTCCATTTTTTCCTCCTGTTTAGATAATTGTACCATAGTTGGATTGAACATATTGCGTTTGTTTGTTAATATATTAGTATAGGTGAATTATATGATTTATAAAGGCGAAAAAACGAATGAAATATCCTTTCCATTAGGCGGAATAGGAAGCGGAAGTATAGGAATTGCCGGTAATGGCAGTTTTGTGGACTGGGAAATATTTAATAAACCGGATAAAGGTTCCACTAACGGCTATACGCATATAGCAGTTAAAGCCGAGGATGAAAATAACTGCCTTGTGTCTGCAAAGATACTCAACAGCGATATGGACAAGGAGTATCTTGGCCGCTACAGTACAAGCGGAGGATTCGGATTTGGAATGCTTAAACAGACCATGGCAGGATTTCCCCATTTTAAAGAAGGAATATTCAAAGGTGAATTTCCCATTATGGAGCTTTCACTTAATGATAAATCCTTTCCAGCGAAAACAAAGCTTACAGCATTTAATCCTTTTATCCCTTTAAATGAAGATGATTCATCCATCCCCGGAGCTTTTTTTGAAGTTGAGCTTAGAAATAGTTCAGATAAACCTCTTTACTATACTGTCTGTTTTTCTGTTAAGAACCCATATGTTAAAGGTATTAATAAATATATACCTAATACAAAAGCAGAAACAATATTCATGAAAAATGCTGAAAAAGATAAAAGTGATATTGAATACGGAGACTTATGCGTATCGCTTGTAAAACAGAAAGACACAGAGAGTTCATACCAGATAAACTGGTACAGGGGAGGCTGGCAGGACAGCATAGAGACATTCTGGAATGACTTTACTAAAAATACATTGCTTCCTAAGCGAGAATACAACGATGCAGGCAAGTATGATACCTGTTCTGTATGTATAAGGAAACTGATTGAACCAAAAAAGAAGATGAAAACAAGACTTCTTCTTACATGGAATGTTCCGAACAATTATAACTACTGGAATCCGTATTTGAAAGATGATAAACATGTTTCATGGAAAAACTATTATGCAACTCTTTTTAAGGACTCATATGCATCAGCTAAGTATTCAATAAAAAACTGGAACAGGCTGTATAAAGAAACTGATCTTTTCAGAAAAGCGATTTTCTCATCTACTTATCCTGATTATGTAAAGGATGCAGTATCTTCTACGTTATCTGTTTTAAAATCACCTACTGTTTTGAGATTAGAAAACGGAGAGTTTTACGGATGGGAAGGGTTAGACGAGAAACAAGGTTCCTGTTCAGGAACATGTACACATGTATGGAATTATGCATATGCTTTACCGTTTCTATTTCCAAAGCTGGAAAGATCAATAAGAGATACAGACTATAAATACAATATGGATGAAGACGGAAAGATGCAGTTTAGGATGAATCTTCCCTTAGGACGTGACAGGCACTTATGGAGAGCATGTGTAGACGGCCAGATGGGCGGAGTAATTAAGAC
>JAQVAJ010000291.1 GCA_028690885.1 Clostridia bacterium | reverse complement strand
TATAATATGCCTTTCAGTCTTTCTACCGCTTCTATTGTATTTTCCCTGCTACCAAAAGAGGTAAGTCTGAAATACCCTTCTCCGTTAGCTCCAAAACCGCTTCCAGGTGTTCCAACTACACTGATTTTATTCAATAAAAGATCAAAGAACTCCCAGGACTTCATATTATTAGGACATTGTAGCCATATATATGGCGAATTAGTTCCTCCAGTATGGTATATTCCCTTTTCTTTTAGCAACGCGGATATTAATTTTGCATTATCAAGATAATATTTAATGTTATTCTTACACTGAGCCATTCCTTCATCAGTAAATACCGCTTCAGCTGCTCTTTGAATCACATATGATACTCCGTTTAGCTTGGTACTCTGTCTTCTTACCCACATATCGTGTAATGAAAAACCATCAAGTTTTAATTCTTTTTTGATAATTGTATACGCACATCTTGTTCCGGTAAATCCTGCCAGTTTGGAAAAGCTACAGAATTCTATCGCACATTTCTCTGCTCCGTCTATTTCAAAGATACTGCGAGGAAGCTTTTCATTTGTTATGAAAGCTTCATATGCTGCGTCGAACAAAATAACCGCATCATTTTTAATTGCATAATCTACCCATTTTTTAAGCTGTTCTTTGGTATATACGCTTCCACATGGATTATTAGGAGAACAGATATATATCATATCGGCATGCCTTTCATCTGGCATTGCTAAAAAATCGTTATCTGCATTCGCATCTGAAAAAATTATTTTTCTTCCATCCATTACATTTGTATCCATATATACTGGATAAACCGGATCAGGAATTAAAACAGTATTATCTTTTGAAAAAATCTCTGTAATATTTCCTACATCACTTTTTGCTCCATCTGATACAAATATTTCACTTATGTCTAAATCAACATTTCTCTTTTTGTAATGTAAAGCAATTCTCTCTCTTAAGAAATCATAACCCTGATCGGGTGCATAACCTTTAAATGTTTCTGCTTTCCCCATTTCATCAGATGCTTTCTTCAAAGCTTCAACTACCTTTTCGGCTAAAGGAAGCGTGACGTCCCCTATTCCAAGGCTTATAACCTTCTTATCTGGATTGGCTTTTTTATATGCTGCTACCTTTGTTGCTATATCCTTGAAAAGATAACTCTGTTTCAGGTTGTTGTAATTTACATTTATTTTTGACATCTAATTCTCCTTTTCTTTTGTTATATATTCATCTCTGTATCAAATACATGAACAGCTTCGCCCTTCATAATAACTCTTTTGTCATCAAGATATGCTATCTCAAGTTTTCCGCCTCTTAAAATTACTGTTACTGTCTTGTTCCTATCACATATACCATTAAGAACTGCAGCAACAACTGTTGCACAGGCACCTGTTCCGCAGGCCATGGTTTCACCTGAACCTCTTTCATAAACTCTCATTTTCAGAGTGGTTTTATCTATAACTTCAACAAACTCTGTATTAACCCTGTCAGGAAACATGCTGTTATTCTCAAAATCAGGTCCGATTCTATCAAGGTCAAGTAACTCCAGTTGGCTTTTCAAATTATCCATATTCTTTTTATCATTCATGAATATGACACAATGAGGATTACCCATTGATACACAGGTCACATTATATTCTTTTTTTGATACAGTAATGGGTTTGTTAATATATGTCTCACCTTTGTTTGTCTCATCACAAATCATGGGTATTTGTTCTCTTTTAAGATAAGCCAACCCCATATCTACTTGTGCTGAATCCACTAAGCCTTCCTTATCAAGAAAGAGCTTTAGGTGCTTTATCCCGCTTTTCGTCTCTATATCCAGATTTAACTTGTCTGTAAGCTTATTATCATACACATACTTTGCAACACATCTTATTGCATTCCCGCACATCGCACCTTCTGATCCGTCTGCATTAAACATTCTCATGTAGAAGTCTGCATTTACTGATGACTGAATAAGCACCAGCCCATCTGAACCTATACCTTTGTGTCTGTCGCTTACTTTTACTGCTAAAGAGGAAGGATTATCAATTTTACAATCCATACAGTTTACGTATATATAGTCATTTCCTGAACCATGCATTTTAGTGAATCTCATTGTTGTTCTCCCTTTGACCTATTATACATAAAAATACAGGTTGGGTAAATAACTTAACCATTATCTTAAAGTTTTGCGATTTGATTATTCTAATATTTTTAGTGCTTTTTCGAAGGAGCACCCTATTATCCTAAAGAATCATTGTCTAAACTCTTGGTTTCTCTATAATTCTATGATATACCAATATTCAATGTTAGTTTATCATAAGTCGGAGGAATTTCCATGTATATAAAGAGACAAATATAGAAAGAGATGTAGGTATAAGCGAACCAACAGCAAAACGCTGGCTTTCAATTTTAGAAACAAGCGGAATTGTATATTTATTGAAACCATATTCAAATAACTCAATAAAAAGAGTTTTTAAAACTCCCAAACTTTACTTTCTGGATTCAAGCCTTGCTGCATATTTAACTCGCTGGCTTACACCCGATACTCTTGTGGAAGGTACAATGAATGGACATTTCTTCGAAACTTTTGTTGTTGCGGAGCTGTTAAAAAGTTATACAAACGCAGGAAAGGAAGAAAATTTCTATTTTCTTTACGATAGTAACGGCAGAGAAATTGATTTACTAATATTTCAGGATAACACATTATTTCCTATTGAAATTAAAAAACACACTTGTCCTACATTGAAGGATATAAAGAATTTCGAAATACTAGACTCTATAAAAGGTATAAATATCTCAGAAGGTGGTGTAATATGCCTTTCACAAGAGTTATTACCTTTAACAGATAAACATAGAATCATACCATTATGGGCAATATAGCAACTATAAGTAGATTGAAATAATATTTGAATAAGACATCAGCATTACTTTTATCAGCGCAAAAAAAGAAATACACTGCTTCGCATTAAGTTATACCTTGTATGCTTTATGTATACTGTTAAATTGTGAACTTACTTTGCTCTGAAACTTACTTTTTGACCAGAAACAAGATATAATTAGGAAAGGAGGATTTATGAAAGCCCTTTTTGAACTATATTGGATATTCTTAAAAGTTGGACTTTTTACTTTTGGTGGCGGTTACACGATGCTGCCTATTCTTCAAAAGGAAATAGTCGAAAAGAGAAAATGGCTTGCTACCGAACAGCTTATAGATTTCTATTCCTTAAGCCAGTGTTCACCTGGCGTAATAGCTGTAAATGTTTCTACATACATAGGTTATAACAGGAAAAAATATTTGGGAGGAATTTTTAGTGCACTTGGAGTAATAACTCCCTCAATTATTATCATCACCATTATCGCAACAGTACTTACTAACTTTTTACACATCGAAGCTGTTAATCATGCATTTGCTGGTATAAGAGCAG
>JAQVAJ010000290.1 GCA_028690885.1 Clostridia bacterium | reverse complement strand
TCAACCGCTCCAATTACGAACGTCTGACCATCCGGACCAACACCACCTACCAGCTCATGGACCAGTCTTCCCGGAGAAATTTCCTGCACAAATTTACCATGGGCATGAACATCGCCTATTCCCGGAATACTTCTTTCGGGATCACCACCAACTCCGAATTCGGCGGACCACTTGGATCGGCTTTGGGCATGGCCCCTACCCTGCAAGTGTATGCAGACGATCCCGAGGCCATGCTGGCAGAGCATCCCACCGCAGTCAAAGATCCGCGCAACGGCAAACCTTTCAGCATTGTGGAAGGCAGCATTTACAATGAAATGGTCAACCCCCTGGCCTCCCTGAGCCTTCCCGGTTCAAAGGGGAACTCGGACAAATTCGTTTCCAATTTCTGGGGCGAGTTGTCCATCTGGGACAATCTGAAATTCAGAAGCTCCCTGGGGACCGACCTTTCTTTCTGGGGCAGTGACGGATGGAGTCCTGCTTATTTTCTGTCCACAAAGAATTTTCGCGAATACTCGGAAGTTTGGTCTTCCATGAACCGCTCCCTTGTATGGCAGGTAGAAAACGTGCTTTCCTACGAAAAACAATTCGGGTCCCACTTCATTCAGGCTTTGGTCGGGCAGTCCGCCCAGGGCAACATGGGCCAGAACCTTTCAGGAGGAAACCGTTACCTGCAGGAAGAAGACCCTTACAAAGCCAATATGGGCTTTGCTACCGGAACACAGGAATACCAGACAGCAAGCGGGTATGTCTACACACCTCACCGTCTGTCATCCCTGTTTGCCCGTATCAGCTACAACTATGCGGAAAGATATATGATCCAGGCCACGGTACGCAGGGACGGCTCCTCCAATTTCGGACCCAACAACCTGTACGCCATTTTCCCCTCGGCTTCCATCGGATGGAATTTCACCAACGAGTCATTCCTGGAGAACAGGCCTTCCTGGCTGACAAGCGGAAAGCTTAGGGCTTCCTGGGGAAAGAACGGGAACGAAGCCATAGGGCAGTTCAAGTATACCACCACCATGGCCTCGGGCAACAACTATCCCTTCGGGAATCCCGGCGTGGTGAGCACCGGAGCCAAACCCAACGGATTTGCCAACGCCGACATTCGCTGGGAAGAATCGGTTCAGACGAACGTTGGTCTCGATCTGGGATTCCTGAACAACGCACTGACCTTCTCGGCAGACTGGTACCGCAAACGCACCAACGGCATGTTGATGGACATTCCCGTTCCCGCCTATTCAGGTGACAGCGCTCCCACAGGGAACGTGGGGATCATGGACAACAGCGGATGGGAATTCGATCTCAGGTACCGCTTCAGCCTGGGGGACGTCCATTTTAATATAGGTGCCAACGCCACCTACCTGCAAAACCTTCTGGTGGAACTGGGGAACGAGAACGGCTGGCAAAATTACGACTCCCATAAGATCGGGACACTGACCCGTGCACAAAACGGATATCCTTTCCCCTTCTTCTACGGATGGAAAACTGACGGCCTGTTTCAGAACTGGGCCGAGGTGGAAGCCGGGATCCAGCCTAATGCACAACCCGGGGACGTGCGCTTTGTAGACCTTGACAACAACGGGGTCATTGATGATGAGGACCGCACCATGATCGGAAAAGGGATGCCCGACTGGAGCGTTGGGTTCAACCTTGGCTTTTCCTGGAAAGGATTCGATTTCAATGCGTTTTTCCAGGGAGTGTATGGTGTCAGCGTGTATAATGTGACTCGGCGTACCGACCTGTATTACATAAACATGCCCGCTTATATGATGAATCGCTGGACAGGGGAAAACACTTCCGACAGGATCCCGCGCTTCTCTTATGAAAGTGCCAATGAAAACTGGCGTGCCTCTGACCTTTGGGTAGAAGACGGATCATACCTGCGTCTGAAAAACATCCAGCTGGGATATTCCCTGCCACAACACCTTACGCGCAAGATCTTCATTTCCAACCTGCGCATTTACGTAGCGGGGGAAAATGTCCTCACTTTTACCAATTATTCCGGGTTTGATCCGGAGATCGCATCGGGCGGCACCTCTCTGGGTATCGACCGCGGGGTATATCCGCAATCCAGGGTCTACACAATGGGTATAAATCTTACTTTCTAATCCTGAAAAAGTTACAATTATGAAAAAGATAATCCTGATATTAAGTACGATATTCGCCCTGGGCCTGTATTCCTGTTCAGACAGTTTTCTGGTTGTGGAATCCAAAGGTTCCATCCTGGAAAGCAATTACTACAATTCGGCCGAGAGATTGTATTCCGGACTGGTTGCTGCATATGATCCCCTGCAATGGTTCGACTACTTCTATCAGTACAACTCCCTGAACATGGTTTCCGACATCATGGCAGACGATATCTACACCGGCGGATCCAACGAAGGCGACCAGCCTATCCTGGTTAAAACACATTTCTATACCGCCACTTCTACCGATGTTCCCAATATGATCTGGACAACGGCTTACTCGGGTGTGAACCGGGCAAACATCGTGATTGCCAAGGCTCCCGAAATTGAAATGGACCAAAACCTTAAAGCACTCTACGTGGCAGAGGCAACGATCCTGAAAGCTTACTACTACAACGTTTTGTGGAAATTCTGGGGCAATATCCCGTACTACGATGAGAACCTGTCATTTCCTTACATTTGTGATCAAATGGGTGCCGACGAGGTGTACCAAAACGTAATAACGGCTATTGAAGAGGCTTTGGCGACCAACGTCCTGCCCATGAAGGCGCGCGTTGGAGAAGAAGGACGTATCACGCGTGCAATGGCGTATATGCTTTACACCGAGATGGTCCTCTACCAGAATGATGAATCGCGGTTTGGGAAGGCCCTGCAGTACATGAAAGAGGTTATTGATTCCAATCAGTATTCCCTGGTAAGCGATTTCAAAAACATCTGGGAAGAATCCGGTGAGTGGGGACCCGAATCCATCTGGGAGATCAATTACATTTCCGAAGGCGGAGTACGCGACTGGGGTGCGCCCATTGCCACAGGAGGCTCCGTTTACCCGGTCCTGATAGGCATACCCGGTTATGTGGGCAATGCTTTCTGCGACGGCTGGGGTTTCAGCCCTGTGGCCGAAACGGCTTACACCATGTATGAAGAAGGTGATATCCGCAGGGATGGCGGTATTTTGAATTTTTCCCAACATGCCGAGGCAACCGGAGCCAGCTATACGGCTCGCTGGCAGGACACAGGTTACTTCCTGCTCAAATACATCGGGCGGAAAAACGGGAACCACGGCTATACAGCCGACCCCAATCTGAATTACGGGAACAACCAGCGCGTGTACCGCTATGCCGAAACGTTGCTCAACGCAGCCGAACTGATCGTCCGGGGTGCCGGGAGCGGAGATGCTCAGACATACCTGAACGCCGTACGGACAAGGG
>JAQVAJ010000289.1 GCA_028690885.1 Clostridia bacterium | reverse complement strand
GCTCGATTTATATCTCACAGATAAATCACTTACAAAAAGCAGAACAAGTGCAAAACAGCATATTAAGAACGGATATGTAAAAGTTAATGGTAATATAATTACAAAACCATCTTTTTTAGTAGATTACGATAAAGATAAGATTGAAATTAATAATGATGAAAAATATGTAAGCAGAGGAGCATATAAGCTTCTGCAGGCTTTTTCAGATTTTAAGATTAATGTTAACGGACTAGTAGCCGTTGATGTGGGTTCATCAACAGGAGGATTCACACAGGTATTATTGGAAAAGAAAGCAAAAAAGGTTTATGCTGTAGATGTTGGCAGCAATCAGTTGGACGATACATTAAGAAATAATGAAAGAGTAATAAGTATTGAAAATACTGACATAAGAAATATTGATAAAACAGTGTTTATAGAATCCATAGATTTTGTAACATGTGATGTCTCATTTATTTCTTTAGAAAAAACAGCGCTTAGTATATACAATCTAATGAATGATGGAGCTAAAGCAGTTTTTTTGATAAAACCGCAGTTTGAAGCAGGAAGAGCTAATATTGGCAAGAATGGTGTTGTCAAAGACAAAGCAGTCAGACTGCAATGTGTTGAAAATATAATCAACCATCTAGAAGAAATAGGATTTACAGTTATCAAAACTGTGCAGTGCGATACAGTGGGTAAAAGCGGTAATGTAGAATACCTATGCTATATCGAAAAAGCATAAATTTTTGATTTAAATAATGTAAATTTAAGCCTGTATGTTCCATTTTTTAAGGAAGAAAGATCTGAAATATTTTTCCATGAAATACTGTTCCATGTTTTTTTGCTATCAATTGGATCGCAGCTGTCCTCATCAAATCCATCAATTGGTTTACATGAATCTTTATCAACTATGGAGACTTTAATCCATCCTCCATATGGTATTTCAGCATTTAACATTAAAAAGTTTTGAGTAATATCTAGTTTTATTGTATAAAAACAACCTAAGCTGTCTGCCGTAAGGGACATAAAACCATCTTCTCTGATGACGGCTCGTCTGTATCCTCCTGCAGGCTTTATTCTTTCTTCAGGCGGAATATTGTGTCCGTTCTGAATAGAATTTATGTAAAAAGACCATGTGCCATCCATATTATCAATAATTCCTTTTGTTGAAGAGACCATATAATCTTTTTTACATCCATATGAGTTTTTATCAATATATGGCTGTAATCCCATAGGCCTGTACCAGACTATGCCATCTCTGCTTGTGAGCAGGTGGACATCGAATGTATCAGATGTGCGTTTATATATATCCATAAGCATCAGATGAGCATTTGATGCACCAGGCCATTTATGATACCCTGAAGTATAATAATCCCAATCGGGGGGATCACAAGGGTCATTATTCAAAATCATGTCAGGTTCTGGAAATGTGTTAAAACTGCTACTAACCGTCCTTGAAACACTTCTTCTTGGGATAGGGTAATGCTTAATCTGTCTAGTGTATATAACGTATTTTTTTAAATCTTCATCGTGTTCTAATATATTCTGAGTATCTCCAGGATTATTCATTAATACTTCATTAAGCTCATTCCATGTAATACCGTCTTCTGATACTGCTCCGTGAAGTGTACATGAAAGATTAAAAGGTTTAGTTCTGTCATAACTTACCCATATAAGTTTATATCTTTCTTTTTTTTCTGCCGTTTTATCATAAAGGACGCAAGTGCCATGAACATTTTTTACAAGATTATTATTGTAATCTCCATTAAAGGGAATTAGATTTAATTTCGGTTTTGTGAAATGTATTCCATCTTCAGATTCAGCATATGCAAGATTACTTTTCATGTCATCCATACCTGCATCAGAAAAAGTTTCATACCATACTTTGATTTTGCCATCAGCTTTTAAGAATGTCGCATATGAATTTACACATGAGCTTTCCCATGGTTTATCCGGGAGAATAACTGGATCTTTTTCAATGTATGGTTTATGAGGCTCTATTCTAATACCGTAAGGAGATATAACTATAGACTTTGAATAGGGCCATACGGTGCCATAACCAGGTTCAACTACAGACCAATCTGCAAATACATATTTACTCATTTTTTCTGCCTCCATTAGAACTTTCTTTAATGGTATCAAAGCTTGGAATTAATATCAATCATATTTATATTTAAAAAGTAGTTGCATTAATGGTATAAAGAAATATATAATAAATAGAAGAAAATGCCGTATGTCAGAGGAACGTCTATATATGCTATTTAAAAAAGAAGAACAAAAGGTGTCATATAAAGAAAACATGAGGGGCGGACAAGGGACCATCATGTTCAATGAACTGCTGCCTGAAAAAATGCTGAATAACAAAGGCCGCTTGTTTTCCACCATAACTATTGAAAAGGGATGCTCCATTGGTTTTCATGTACACGAGAAAGAAGCAGAAATTTTCTATGTGATAGAAGGAAGTCTGACATATAATCAGAACAATGAAAAAAAATATATTATTTCAAAAGGTGATTGCATATATAACAAAGAAGGAACAGGTCATGGTGTAATAAATGAAAGTGATGAAAAGGCTGTTCTTTTAGCTTGTATACTGTTTGTGTAAATATAAGGAGGGTTATGAGTTTAAACGAAAAAGTAATTAGGGGTATCATATTCGATATGGATGGAGTGCTTATCAATTCAGAACAATTAATGAGCAAATCTGCTATTTTAGCTCTAAGAGAATTCGGGGTAGAAGCACAACCTCAGGATTTCATACCGTATATGGGACAAGGGGAAAACAGTTTTTTAGGAAATGTGGCAAGAAAGTATAATGTTGAATATCAATATGCTATGAAATACAGAGCATATGAAATATATGATGAATTAGTTTGCACAGAAGCAGAATTATTTCCTCATATCAAAGAAACATTGAATGAACTCAGAAAAAGAGGATACAGAATATCACTTGCTTCAGGAGCAGATTTGATGAAGGTAACTTCAAATATCAAAGCAATAGAGATGGAAGAAGAGGATTTCAATGCATTTGTAACGGGAAATGATGTAACAAGAAATAAACCTGAGCCAGATATATTCTTATTAGCAGCTGAAAGAATGAAGCTCAATCCTGCATACTGCTTGGTTTGTGAAGATACAATAAGCGGTATAAAAGCAGCAAAATCAGCAGGTATGCAATGCTTGGGAATTACCAGTTCATTACAAAGTGAAGTTTTAAAAAACAGTGGAGCAGATATGACTTCTGAAAGTATACATGTCTTATTAGAGCTTCTTGCACCATTAAGGGGAACAACTAATAGAAGAAAGGTTGTATAAATTCAGCCAATACCTAATTTTCTGTTGACATGTCAAAGTTTAATCTATATAATTTCCATTGCTACATAGGGAAGTAGTTCAAATGGTAGAGCAGCGGTCTCCAAAACCG
>JAQVAJ010000288.1 GCA_028690885.1 Clostridia bacterium | reverse complement strand
TTCATCGGTATATTTCTCAAGAGCAAGCAATCCTTCTTTCTTTGATGCGTAGGCAAGTTCCACAAGTTTATCAAGAATATCTTTTCTGTTCTGAGGTTTGAATTTTATTACCTTAATAAAAGCTTTGCCTGAAGATAAAAGATTCTTTAGAGGGTAATTGCATATCATTGCACCAATGGTTCCGCCTATAACGATTAGAATGGACGCTTTATCATAGAAAGCGCTTAACTGCCCATTTTCCAATATAGCGAATATTACTAAAAATCCCGCAAGTACAATACCTAGTACAGACATTATCCTACCTTAGCCCTTATTTGTATTTCTGCTTTATACATAGTTACTTTCTCAACTACCTGCAAAGCAGATTCCTTGACAATATATTTGTCAGCATTAACCATTTTAATGACAGTATGGGGACTCTCCTCAATATGGATTATCAAATCACAATTTAGAACTATTGCTTTATCATTTAATTGTGTGAGTAATATCATGGTTTGTCCCCTTTGTCACTATCTCTTTAGATTTACTAATTCTTCAAGTAGAGAATCGGAAACGGAGATGATTCTTGAGTTTGCCTGAAATCCTCTTTGGGTAACTATCATTTCTGTGAATTCTGTTGCAAGGTCAACATTTGACATTTCAAGTGATGAGGTAGCTACTGAACCGCGATCTCCTGTGCTGGCCATTCCTATATTCGCATCACCGGAGTTCCATGTTGTTGTGAACATATTTCCTCCAACTTTCTGCAATCCATTGGGATTAATAAACGAAGCAACAGCTAGAGTGGATATATGTTCCTGAAGTCCATTGGTGAACTGCCCGATTACCTGTCCATCACTGCTTATACTAAGAGTTTCCAATTCACCAGAGCTGTAACCATCCTGATTAGATTTAATAGAAGTACTATTTGAATATTGAGTAAATCCTACTGGATCAAATGTTATAGATCCTGTTGCAAATGTTATACCTTCTGCACCATTTGAGAAAGTTATCTGTACCTGAGGAATTGAAGATGCTCCCGTGTCAAGTTTACCTGATGAGGTAAAAGATATAGAGCCGCCTGTAGCACCTGAGGTTATTTCCATCTCGTCATCACTTTCCATAAGTTCAAAAGTATAATCTGAAGCAGCGGAAGTTCTCATAAACTTGAAAGTCAGAGTGTGAGATTCTCCAAGAGAGTCATAAATAGTCAGATTATGAAGTACGCCGTTCTCATCATTTACTGAATCATATTCAAGTGTCTCACTGCTTAAGTTTCCTGTTATGGAAATTTTTGTACTGCTTTTTGCAGACATTTTAATGTTTGAGAAATCAATAGGTTCAGTGGGTTTGCTAATGTCAATGTTTCCCGTAGCTGGATTTCTGTTCCAGCCCATAACCTTATATCCTCCTCCATTTACCAAATTGCCGTCTTTATCTACATTGAAGCTTCCTGCTCTTGTAAAATATGAACCTGTACCATCAGTAACGACAAAGAATCCTTCTCCATCGATGGCAAGATCATTTGGGTTGTCAGTTGCCTGAATACTGCCCTTGGACATGTTTGTAGTAATATTGCCTAAACTAACACCGAGACCTATCTGTTGAGGGTTTGTACCGCCTCGGCCCTCTTCTGTCGGCTGTGTTGCTGTAGCGACTAATTGGCTGAACACTTCTTCAAATACAACATTGCTGCTTTTAAATGCAGTAGTGTTTACATTTGCGATATTATTACCTATTACGTCCATTTTTTTCTGATGTGACAGCAAACCTGATACCCCAGAATACATTGATCTTAACATCTTTTTGCTCCTTTCAATTTGCTAAGTATTTTACTTATAATTATTTTTAATAAACATAAACAACGTTATCCATATATACTGAACCGAATTGTGTGTTTAGTAATACTTCATCATCCTGCAAGGTGATGCTTTCAACTAAACCTTCTATGTAATCCATTGTAGGATTATCTTCATTCATAATGGAAGCTATTACATTTTTTCCTATATAGTCAAGAGCCTTCATATTATCAATTTTCATACTGAGACCATTGATGCTTTCCAGCATAGAAAATTGTGTTATTTGTGTCATATACTCAAAATCATCCATTGGGTCCATTGGGTTTTGATTTTGCATCTGCGTTACCAGCACATGAAGAAAATCTTCCTGGTTCATAGTTCCGGCTTCTTTTGCTTTATTCTCATTTACATATTTTGTGGTTTCATCTATTGGTACTATGTTCATTATTGCAAATCTCCTTAACTAAATATATATATTTACCAGTCCGCTTCCTGATATTATTTTGCCAGTTTCATTTTCATTAACGGCCTCATTGTTGATTACATGAACTGGTTTAAGCTTGTAGTGCGGATTTTCAGTATTGCCATGGTTATTGTTTGTAAAACTATATCCTGTTCCTCCATAACCAGACATGTCGTTTGCTGACTTTTCAAATACGTTTATCTGTTCAACTTTGTATCCTTTTTCTGTCAGCATTGCCGTTAGTTTTTCAGTTTCTGAAATAAGTATTTTACTGACTTCATCTTTCTGTGAGATAAGATTGAGTTTAATCTGTTCGCCATCGAAAGTGGTTTCAATTTCCATACCTCCAAAAATTTCAGGTGTAAGACGGATTTCAATATTCGTAATTCCGTTTTTACAGGAAAGATCTATTTTATCAACTATCTGATTTAGCAATTGATCTTTCTGTATCGGATTAGTGCTGTTTTGATTAATATTCACAGTTCTAATCTCACCTTTACTAAATATATTATCGGCTGAAATGGTGTTTTCTTCACTTTTAAAAGGCACATATTCAGGTTTGTTTTTGGGTTTACCTGGCTCATTAGAAGTATCTGAATCTGTAAAACCTTCTGCTAAGTTTGCATTTTCAGCATCAATTTTACTTATAACATTGATATTCTCCATTTTTTCAAGACTATTTTGTTTTAAGCTTATATTACTGTCAGAATTTAAAAGTATTGATTTCTTTTCTGTATTGAATTTGTCGTAATTAACCAATTCTTGTGATTCAAAGTTATCAATAAATTCATTTAATTGCATATTTATACTTTTGTTTTCGTTTAACAAATCTGATTCAATGGTTAAAGGCTTTATAGGAATTTGTTCAAAGCCTGTATTTATTTCTTTATTGGAATAAGAGTGAGAGACTATACCTTTTGATACATTTTCAATTGTGCTATTATTTTTTTCAATTTCAGTATTTTTCAATGGCACATCACTATTTTTAACATAACTTAAGTTTTTCAGTGAAAAGCGATTATTTAAATACTCATAAGAAACTGGGTTATTATCATTTTCTATATTGAAATTTGCGATATCCTTGTTGATAGTATTAATAAACGAAGAATTATTGAGATCAGGCATCTTTTCAGAATAAGCTTTGAAAATAGAGGAATAGTTTTCAATGAACTTAT
>JAQVAJ010000006.1:3963-16085 GCA_028690885.1 Clostridia bacterium | reverse complement strand
AAAACTATTGCTGTTGAGCAATTATACTAGCATAAAGAAGGAGAAATATATGAAAAAACATGTTAAGGACTCATATACTGAACAAGCACAGATACTTACACAATGTACTCTTAATGGTAATTCAAGGCTGTTTGGAGGGCAGATGATGGAATGGATAGACGTAACAGCTGCTATTGCAGCAAGAAGGCATTCAAACAGAAATGTTACAACAGTAGCAGTGGATTCATTGGAGTTCAAAGGACCTGCATATGCAAATGATACTGTTCTTCTTACTGCGAAAGTTACATATGTTGGAAGGACTTCAATGGAGGTATGCGTTAAATCATATGTTGAAGACTTAAGCGGGGAAAAGAAGCTCATAAATGAGGCTTATGTCGTTATGGTTGCATTGGATGAGTTTGAGAGACCAGCTGAAGTTCCAGGTCTTATTATTGAAACTGAAGAAGAAAAATGTGATTGGGAAATGGGAAAGAAAAGATATATTTTGAGAAAAGAAAGAAAAAAAGTATCTGAATGCACTTAAGTTGTAAAATCCATGATTTTTTTGATATAATCTATCGGATTGGTAAGGAGGCTTGAAGTGCAGGGCATAACAATAGGGCAATACATACCAGGTGAGTCGGTTGTGCATAAAGCAGACCCACGACTGAAAATAGCAATAACCATATTAACAATGGTTTTATTGCTGATTCTTGATTCATTCTATGCATTGTTATTAGCTGCTATTTTTGTTATTTCAGCCTTTTTAGTGTCTAAAGTAAGTCTAAGATATGCACTAAAAGGACTCAAGCCAGTGATATATATAGTAATCTTTACAATGATTTTAAATATTTTCTTTGCGACCGGAACACCATTATATACATTCTGGATTATAACTATCACAAAAGAGGGATTAGTCACATCAGCTCTTGTAAGTGTCAGAATTCTTCTTTTAATATCAGCAGGCTCTCTAATGACATATACTACTACTCCTTTGGTCCTGACAGTAGGTATAGAAAGATTGATGTCACCTTTGAAATACATTAAAGTCCCGACAGCAGAAATAGCTATGATGATTTCCATAGCGTTGAGATTTATACCTACATTGATGGAAGAGACTGAGAAGATAATGAAGGCTCAAGCAGCCAGAGGTGCAGATATAGGAACAGGGAATATATTCCAAAGAGCAAAAAGCTTTATCCCTATTCTGATACCTCTATTCATATCGTCATTCAAAAGAGCTGATGATTTAGCAGTAGCTATGGATTCAAGGTGTTATCATGGTTCAGAAGGTAGGACAAGCATCAGTGAATTAAAATATACAAGCATTGACCTGTCCATCTTTATAGTATATATTTTATTTGTTGCAGCTGCCCTTGTGCTGCAATATGCATTATAAAGGAGCTTTTTATGTATAGTATTGGAATAGACCTTGGTGGTACGGCAATAAAAGCCGGAGTAGTAGATGAATTAGGGAACATAGTAATAAAAGACAAAGTTCCTACCAAAAGTGAACGAGGATATGAAGCTGTAATTGCAGATATGGCTGATTTATGTAAAAGACTGCTTGGTGAAGCAAACATTGATGAAAAAAATGTTAGCAGGATTGGCGTAGGATGTCCTGGGACTCCCGACAAGACAAATGGCATATTAATATATAACAATAATTTAGGCATGAGGAATGTAAATATACGCAAAGAGCTTCAGAAGTATTTTAATCTTCCGGTATATATTGATAATGATGCAAATGTAGCAGCGCTTGCTGAAAGTGTATGCGGAGCAAGTAAAAACACATCATGTTCAGTTACAATAACTTTAGGTACAGGAGTCGGCAGCGGAGTGGTTATTGACAATAGAGTTTATAGTGGTTTTAATTTTGCCGCTGCTGAGCTTGGACATCATACACTGGTAATGGACGGCGAAGCATGTACATGCGGAAGAAATGGCTGTTACGAAGCTTATGCTTCTGCAACTGCTCTTATATCTCAGACAAAGAGAGCTGCTCTTTTAAACAAAGACTCCCTCATATGGAAGGCATGCAATAATAATTTAGACAATATTAGTGCCAGAACACCTTTTGAAGCGGAGAGAATGGGAGACAAGGTTGCAAAAGACGTATGTGATACATATATAAAATATGTCGGAGAAGGACTTGTTAATATAATAAACATATTCCAGCCACAGGTTATTGCTATTGGCGGCGGTGTATGCAATGAGGGTGAAAGATTATTGAATCCATTGAAAGAATATATAGAAAAATATAAATATACAAGGGAGGAAACGCCTGCATCAACATTAGTAATCGCACAAATGGGTAATGATGCAGGTATCGTAGGAGCAGCAATGCTCGTCGAGTGATTTTATGAAAAAACATTATTTAGGAAACGTAAGAGGCAATGAGGCATCAATAGATTGGCTTTTAAGTCGGTTTGATGAAAAGATAAAGGCAATCAAGAATGGTTATGGTTATGCAAGTTATGGAGCTAACAGCACTTCACTGGACACGCTTGCTTCTGGATATTTCTGTAGTGACAGCAAACACTATAAAAATAGTCAGGTATTAGACTTAATGAATGATGTTTTAACATTCATTGATTCTCTCCACAGACCAAATTACACTATTGATATGATGGAAAGCAATTTTTACTGCGCTCCGTTATTTGAAGCTATAAATATGGCAAGAGCATACAGAATAATTGACAAATATGCTCAGACTGACAGGGAAAAGGATTTTCTAAGAAGGTACAGAGAGTATCTTCCCAAAGTGGAAAAATCTTTGCTTAATGGAGGAATTCACACTCCAAATCACAGATGGATTGGCACATCTGCAATGATGATGATGGCTAATATTCTAAAAAGTGATGAATTAAGGAAAATGGGTGAAGCATATTTAAATGAAGGTATTGATATGGATGAGTTTGGTGAATTTACTGAAAGGTCACCTCATTACAATGAAGTATGTGATACATCCTTTATGCAAATCGCTTTGGAAACAGGGAAAATGGAATATCTTGAATATGCAAAGAAGAATATGGATCTCATGTTTAACTACATAGAACCAAATTTCACTGTATTTACCCAGAACTCCAACAGACAGGATAAGCACGAAGGGGATATTAATGCAATAACACCTCCAAATTATCTGTATTATACATATGCTCATATGGCATATATAACTAAGAATGGACAATATGCTAAATTTGCAGATGATATATATAACAGTATTGTTGAAAAACATGGCAGAGGTCCTGGGCTTTTGCATATGTATATGCTTTACCCTGAACTTTTAGATTTTGATCCGGTACTAGAAGATTATCCAACATCATATAACATCTTCCATAAAGATATTGTTAGATTCAAAAAAGACGATTTTTCTGCGACGCTCATAACAAGGTCACCAAACTTTTTGTTTGTACAAAAAGGCGATTTAAGATGTTTTGTCAGGATATGCGCATCTTTCTTTGCAGTAGCTCAGTTTAAGCCATTGGAAATAAATAAGATAGAAGATAATACATATCAGATGAAAATGAAAGCTCACGGTGAGTATTACGGTCCAATGTCAGAAAAACCTTCTACATCAAAATGGAAAGAGATGGATCATTCCTTAAGGCCTGTAAATAATATGATTGATTTAGAATATACTGTTACCGTAAAAATTGAAAATGACAGAGCAGTTTTAAATGTCAGAACAGAAGAATGTGACAATGTGCCGATGAAGATTGAATTCTGCTTAAGCGCTCCTGTAACAGCTAAATTTAATAATGAGATTATAGCCGGTGAGCCAGATGGTAATCTTTGTGTAAATGCTGAAGAAATTTTAATATCAAAGGGTCAAGACGCTCTTAAATTTACTAACAGTTTCTGTAACCATACCTATCACAAGGATATGAGAGGTTCAATTCCTCCAAGTAAAGGTGCCTTTACTGTATATTACACTGGTTTTACACATATTGATAAAAAAATTGATATAATAGGAACAAAGGAAGTATAAAAGATGAAGTCTCATTATAAAGACATAGTCAAGGGAAATGAATCTGCAATAGAACACTACCTTAAGACATTCAATTATGAAGAAAAAGTCATGTACGGGGCATATGGCTATCCGGATTATGCCAATAACAGTGTTCCTATAGAAACAATAGCTTCAGGATATTATTGTGTTGACAGTATATATCATAATGATTCCCGGCTTATATACCTTATGAACTGTATGATTGATTATCTCTATACAGCTCACAGGCCGGATTTTACGGTGGATAACCGAGAGAGCGACTACTGTGCTCCTCCCATTTTGGTAAGCATATATCTTTCAAGGGCTTATAGGATAATGGAAAAATATGCACAAACAAAAGAACAGATAGCTTTAAAAGACAAACTTAGAGAATACCTTGAACTTCCTGCTAAAGGCATATCAAATGGAGGTACAATAACGCCTAATCACAGATGGATGGGATCATCTTCTGCTCTGCTTTTATATAGTATAGTCAAAAACAAAGGATTAACAGACTTTGCATATGGCTATCTTAAAGAGGGTGTGGATATTGATGAATTTGGTGAATATACTGAAAGATCCCCGATGTATAACAGAGAATGTGATAATGCTTTCATAATAATCGCAGAAGAGACTAAGGATAATTACTATCTTGAATGCGTAAGAAGAAATCTTGAACTGATGCTGTATTACATTGAACCGGATTTTACCATGTTTACACAAAACTCAAACAGAAAAGATAAACAGGAAGGGGATGTATCCGCATCTTTTTATCCTGATGGATTTTATCATGCATACATGTATATGTCTTATCTGCTTAAGAATCCTGTTTTTGCCAGAATGGCTGATGATATATTCAGGAATATAAAAAGCAGGGTAGACAGAGGACCGAGCATATTATGGCCGTTTCTTCTTAACCCTGAACTTATGTCATATGAACCTGTGTTAGGTGATCGTCCTATAACTTTCAATATATTTCATAAGGATATAGTCAGAAGGAAGAATGATGATTTTTCAGTTACACTGCTTACAAGATCTCCAAATTTCCTTTTTATTCAAAAAGGCAACTTAAGATGTTTTGTAAGAATATGTGCTTCATTTTTTGCTGTTGCGCAGTTTGTACCGGCAGACATCAAGAAAATAGATGATGAAACATACTATATGACTATGACAGGTGAAGGAAGATATCGTGGTCCTTTACCGGATAAGCCAGAAACATCAAAATGGAAAGACATGGACCATTCAAAAAGACCAATTATAAATCAGGTTCAATTAACATATCATGTTAAAATTACTTTGCACGACTCTAAAGTTGAACTAGACATAAGAACAGAAGGAATGGATCAGGTTCCATATAAGGTTGAGTTTTGCTTTAGCGCGCCTTGTTCAGTAAAAAATCAGAATAATGAATATGAAGGACAAGCCGGAAAGCATATGACCTTTAAAGAAGCAGATATAGATATACAAAAAGATAATAACACACTAAGGATAACTAATACGCATAACAGCCATATCTATCATGATATCATGAGAGGCTCTGTACAAAAGAGCATGAACTCATTTACAATATATTATACTGGGTTCACGCACATAGATAAGCATATAGAAATATTGGAAGTGGGAAAAAGTTAATGCCTGATGTACTGACACATATCCTTTTTGCAAGAAAAGTTAAAGACACCATTAGTGATGTTTTTGTTAAAGAGGCTATTGAGAAAAATATCCAGATTTTTAATTTTGGAGCTCAGGGGCCGGACTTCCTGTTTTATCATGCCAGCCCGCTGCTTGTGGATAACAGGGTCAGGTCTGCAGGAGCAATGATGCACAGAATTGAAACAGCTAAGTTTTTTAAGGATTATGTTCTATGGCTGGAAAACCTCAATGGAGAGGAATATGAACAAGCTCTTGCATATTTCGCAGGATTTTTAACACACTTTTATTGCGATAAGACTATTCATCCTTACGTTGAAGCTACCAGGGAGCAAGGATGTGGTTATTTTGAGAAAAAACAGGAAAAAGCACACCTTAGCCACTATATGATTGAATACATAATGGATATTCGGCTTTGGAAAAAATACACAGATGTTGATGCGTACAAGCAGAATATAGTAGAGCTTATAGGCGAAGAACCGCTACCATATGAAATAGTGCGATATATTACTGAATTTATTAATTTCACACAACCTAATGCTATATCTAAAAAGCAGGTATACAATTCCAGTGTTTTAATGAAGAGAATCCATAAAATACTTTTTGATCCAAAAAATCTTAAAAAGTGGTTTATAAACATTTTGCCTCTGCCAAGAAGATGTTATGTGGAAAAATCTAAAGAAGACATTGATGTTCTTAATCTTAACAGAAGAAAATGGCATCATGTTCTTAATGAAGAAGAGATTTCTGATTCTTCAGTGGAAGACCTTCTTGAGATTGGAAGTAAGGAATGCTCTAAGTGTTTGAATGAAATAATAGAAATGCTGGAAAAAGGAATAGGAAAAGATTTAAACACCCTTATACCTGATGTAGGGTATATGACTAATAGACCAGTTTAATTTTAATTAAACTGATATTATAAATATTAAGAATACTTTAAACACTACAAAATATTCATCCAACAGGTATATTGAAAATAACCTATAAATGGAATATAATCTATATGATATATACAAAAGAAAAGGCGGTTATTAATGGCTGTAAAAAACACATACAATAATGAGAGCATAAAATCCCTTAAAGGTCCAGACAGAGTTAGAAAATGTGCGCCGGTTATATTCGGTTCAGATGGAATTGAAGGATGCCAGCATTCGGTATTTGAAATAGTTTCTAATTCTATTGATGAAGCCAGAGCAGGGTATGGAAAGCTTATTGAGGTTATTAGGCATGCGGACAGATCAATTACTGTAAAAGATCATGGACGAGGCATGCCTGTTGATTTTAACAAAAATGAGCAAAGATATAACTGGGATTTAATATACTGCGAACTGTATGCAGGAGCTAAATATGACGGTAATCTAGCTGGAAATTATGATGCATCAATAGGTCTTAATGGTTTAGGATGCTGTGCTACGCAGTATGCTTCTTCATATATGGACGTAGAAGTCATTCGCGACGGATATAAGTATAATCTTCATTTTGAAGAAGGATTTAACATAGGCGGACTTAAGAAAAAAGAAGAAAAAGGCAAGAAGACAGGTACTACTACTAGGTGGAAACCTGATCCGAAAGTCTTTACTGATATAAATATTCCAATTGAATATTTTCAGGATATGCTCAAAAGGCAGGCAGTAGCAAATACGGGTCTAAAATTCATATTGACTGATGAAGAATCCAATAAAACTTACGAATACCTGTATGAAAATGGAATTAAACAGTATGTTGAAGAAGTACTGGCAGACAGAACAGCAACATCATTGGTGTATATCTCAAGAGATACAAAACTTATCGAAAGAGACGGATCGCGTGAACATGATGCCAAACTTACAGCTTGTTTTTGTTTTTCATCAGAAGCAAGCCTGATTGAACATTACTATAACTCAAGTTATCTTGTTAACGGTGGTTCTCCCGAAAGAGCCATGAGAGCCGCATTTACATTTGCACTGGATAAGTTTATGACATCAGAAGGCAAGTATACAAAAGGCGAAGCAAAGATAACATATTATGATATTCAGGACAGTCTCATATTTGTATCAAATTCATTTTCATCAGTCGGAGGATTTGAAAACCAGACAAAAAAGAGTCTTGTTAATGCAATTTTTCAGGACGCCATGACAGAGTTTTTAAAGCATGAGCTGGAGATATATTTTATAGAGAATAAATCAGAAGCATTAAAGATTGCTGACCAGGTTCTATTGAATAAAAGAAGTTCAGAACAAGCGGAAAAAACCAAGCTGAATTTAAAGAAGAAGCTTGGAAAAGGTTTGGATATGAACAACAGAGTTAAAAAATTTGTAGACTGCAGAACTAAAGATGTAAATAAAAGAGAGATATATATAGTTGAGGGTGATTCTGCTTTAGGTTCTACAAAAATGGGAAGAGATGCAGAGTTTCAGGCAATAATACCTGTAAGAGGAAAAATACTCAACTGCCTTAAAGCAGAATACAATAGAATATTTGAAAGCGATATCATAATTGACCTTCTCAAAGTTTTAGGATGCGGTGTAGAGATAAAGACCAAATCAAATAAAAAGATAAGCCAGTTCGATATGAGCAAACTTCGTTGGTCAAAGATAATAATATGCACTGATGCTGATGTGGATGGATTCCATATAAGGACGGAGATTCTTACAATGATTTACAGGCTCATACCTTCTTTAATTGAAGAGGGAAAGGTATATATAGCAGAATCGCCTCTGTTTGAGATTTCATACAAGAAAGAAACATTATTTGCATATAGCGAAAATGAAAAAAATGAGATAGTTGAAAAGATACGTTTAAAAGAGCAGAAAAATGGTCAGGTTCCAAAAATATCAATACAAAGATCAAAAGGCCTGGGTGAGAACGAGCCTGATATGATGTGGCTTACAACTATGAATCCTGCTACAAGGCGGCTTATAAAAGTAATGCCTACAGATATGAAGCAGATGGATGATATGTTTGATTTGTTTTTAGGGGACAATTTACAGGGGAGGAAAGATTTTATTCAGGAATACGGATATAAATATACCGATATGCTTGATGTATCATAATATATGAAAAAAGATAACAAAGATAATAAAGATAACATAAAAAATCAAAACCATACTAAACCACAGCCTATAACTGAAATTTTGGAAACTAATTTCATGCCATATGCTATGAGTGTAATAGTTTCGCGTGCTATTCCGGAGATAGACGGTTTAAAACCTTCTCATAGGAAGCTTCTTTATACTATGTACAAGATGGGACTTTTAAGAGGTGACCGCACAAAGTCAGCCAATGTAGTCGGACAGACTATGAAATTAAATCCTCATGGAGATCAGGCGATTTATGAAACTATGGTCAGGATGACCAGAGGAAATGAGGCTCTTTTACATCCTTTTGTGGATTCCAAAGGAAATTTCGGAAAGCAGTATTCAAGGGATATGAGTTATGCTGCAAGCAGATATACAGAAGTCAAACTTGCATCTATAAGTGGAGAAATGTTTCGTGACATAGATAAAGACTGTGTCCCCTTTACCCCAAATTATGATGGAACAATCATGGAGCCTGTAATGCTTCCTTCAGCATTTCCCAATATACTTATAAATGCAAGCCAGGGTATAGCGGTCGGTATAACAAGTAATCTTCCTTCATTTAATTTAAATGAAGTCTGTGAATGCGTTATAGCATATATTGAAAACAGAGAGATAAATATAGCTGATTACATTAAAGCACCAGATTTTTCCACTGGCGGATATGTAATTTATGACAAAGATGAAATGGACAACATCATAAATAACGGAAGGGGAAAAGTACGGCTTAGAGCTAAATACAATGTTGATAAAAAGGGAACTCACATAGAGATAACTGAGATACCATATACCACATCAGCAGAAGCAATTATTGAGAATATAATAGGTATGGTAAAATCCAGCAGAATAAAAGAAGTTCAGGATGTACGTGACGAGACAGATATAAGCGGATTGAAAATAACCATAGATATAAAAAAAGGTACTGATTCAGAAAAGCTGATGGCTAAGTTATTTGCAAAAACACCACTTGAAGATTCATTTTCATGTAATAATAATGTACTTATTGAAGGAAAACCTCTTTTATTAGGAGTAAGGGATATTATAGATTACTGGATAATTTTCAGAGTTGAATGTATTAAAAGACAACTACGTTATGACTTAGGAAAAGATAAAGAAAGACTTCATCTTCTGTTAGGACTTGAAAGGGTTCTTTTAGATATAGATGAAGCTATACGAATTATACGTAATACTGAACTGGAAAGCGAAGTCATACCAAACCTGATGGAAGCATTTAAAATTGATGAGCTGCAGGCAGAATTTATTGCAGAAATCAAACTGCGTCATCTTAACAGGGAGTATATCTTAAAGAGGTTAGATGATATAAATGATTTAAACAAAAGCATAAAAAATGCTGAAGAGACTTTAAAAAGCAGAAGCCGAATCGAAGGTATAATAGCTTCACAGCTTAAAGATATTATGACTAAATACGGACAGCCGAGAAAATCGGAAATACTTTATGAACATCAGATAGAAGAGGTTTTTGAAGAGCCAGAATTTGAAGACTATCCTGTAAAAATCTTCTTTACAAAGGATAATTATCTTAAAAAGATAAGAGAGACTGACTTCAAACCCGAAGCAGAAAATAAATTTAAGAACGACGATGTTCTTATGCAGGAGCTGACATCTCGAAATAAAGCGGAACTTGTAATGTTCTCCAGCAAAGGAAATGTATATAAATCCAGGTTATATCAGATAGAGGACTGTAAGATAACAGACTTTGGAGAATATTTACCAAATATCTGCGAACTTGAAAAAGGTGAAAGGATTATATACATAGCCGCTACTGAAGACTTTAAGGGTAATATGATTTATCTGTTCGAAAATGGTAAAGGCGCAAAAATACCATTCAAATCCTTCTGGACAAAACAGAACAGGAAAAAAATTCTTAATGCGTATAATATGGATACAAGGCTTTTATATATCTCACTTATAGATGAAAATGATGATACATCCTATGTTGCTATAACATCAGACCAAAGAGCGCTTATCTTTAACAGTAAGGATATATCATTAAAAGGAAAAAGAGATACGCAGGGAGTTACTGTAATTAAGCTCAAGAGCAAAACAGTAGTTACGGAAATGCTTCCTCTTGAAGTAGCCCGTCTAAAAGATACAGATAAGTATATGCCATCAAACGTTCCAGCGGTTGGAAAGAAACTGTCAGAAAAGGACAAGAGAAGAAAACAGGTTTCACTGTTCGATTAAAGGAGTGGAAATGAAAAAGATTAGAAAAGCCATAATACCTGCAGCAGGACTTGGAACCAGATTTCTTCCTGCCACAAAAGCTACGCCCAAAGAAATGCTTCCGGTAGTTGACACACCTACCATTCAGTACATAGTTCAGGAAGCTGCTTTATCTGGAATTGAGGATATTGTCATAATATCAGGCCGAGGTAAAAGAGCGATAGAAGACCATTTTGACAAGTCATATGAATTAGAAGACATTTTACTAAAACACAATAAAACTGAGGAACTTGAACAAATCAGGAACATTTCACAAATGGCTAATATATATTATATCAGGCAGAAGGAAGCCAAAGGATTAGGACATGCCATACTTTGTGCTAAGACATTTATCGGGCATGAACCTTTTGCAGTATTATTAGGTGATGATCTTGTTTATTCAGATAAGCCATGCTTAAGCCAGCTTATTGAAGCATATGAGAAATATGATGCATCGATAGTCGGAGTACAGAAAGTACCAAAAGACAAAGTTAATCTTTATGGAATAATAGATGGATATCCTATACAGCCCAAAGTAATGAAAGTTAAAGATATGGTTGAAAAACCAGATTATGAACATGCTCCTTCAAATACAGCAATACTTGGAAGATATATTTTATCACCAGAAATATTTGATGTTTTAGAAAAGCAGAAACCAGGAAAAAATGGGGAGATACAGCTAACTGATGCATTAAGGTCACTTCTTGAAATACAGGACATTTATTCATATGAGTTTGAAGGAATAAGATATGATCTGGGGGACAAACTTGGGTTTTTAGAAGCTAATATTGAATATGCTCTTAGAAGAATGGATTTGCAGGAGGACCTAAAGATATATCTTAAGGATATTGCAAACAGATTATAGATTAACATATATTCTTTTATTAATATTACTAGAGTTTTTGTATTACCTCTGAAAATTCCTGAAAATTTATTTTTAATTCATAAATGATTTTTATTAAATCATACATAGTTCTATTTCAATAATGAATACAACACTTCAGTATTGAACAGGTATGCCACACTATCCATATACATAAGTGTAGATATATCTGTTGCATTTATGCTTTTTGCAAATTCATCAATAGTCATACCATTTAGATATTCTTTATCATAGTATCTTGTGTCCATTATGTATACTTTCTCATAATGAGGTAAAAGAAAATGTACAAAGCTTGCACCATATGAATCACAAATCAACAACAGGGTCTGCCCGTTCTTGT
>JAQVAJ010000006.1:0-3863 GCA_028690885.1 Clostridia bacterium | reverse complement strand
TCATTGAATATATGCTTACATCTTCTCCCATTGATATTTTCAGCTCATTAAGGAACTGAGCATATTTTCTCAGGCTTTCATCAGATGCCCATAGTGTTGCTACTACATGATTGTCAACAAGCAAAAAAGGAGTGTTCAACACTTCAACCGTATTAACATTTCTATACTCTGGTTCAGTTATTGGTTCTTCAGATGGTGTTGGTGATGGTAAAGGTGTGCCGGAAGAGGAAGGAACAGGTGATATGTCTAAAGACAGTTCTGGAAGTTGTGACTGGTGTGGTGTATTACTTGGCTGGAATGATGGTGATGTGGAAGCTTGGGGTTGTTCTATAACGATTTTCATATCCTTAATCAAAGCAAAACTTTTACTTATCTGTCTTTTCGACTGCATTAGCAGTTCACGCAAAATGAAAGTATCAGAATAGTATGAAGAATATTCTTTTGCATAAGAACCGTTGAATACTGATTCTATCGAAAAAACAGGTTTTTCCTGAAGTTTTCGGTTTTCAGCAACTGATATAGTAGGTTTGTTTGGATTAAATAGATTTATTAAACCTGCTAAAAATATTATGATTATGAAAATAGTAGCGTCCAGTCTGTTCTTTTTCATTTAAAAGTTAAAGTAAAGAAACGGTGTGTAAGTATCGCCAACAAGGAATATTATTGATACTGCAAGAAGAGCTATATTCATAAGAGGAATAATAACACTGTTTACGATATCAGTCCGACCGTTAGAAATCTTGTTTTCTAATTTTTCAAATAACTGTTTTAGTAATTTTCCCAAAGGCATAGCACATATAACTGCTCCAATTATAAACAGCACATTATTGTTGAACAGTATGGTAAGAATCGGGTCTGAAAATGATACTGCATTTATATTGAACATAACCCCAATATATCGTATAGCCTGTATAAGGTCAGTGTTATAGAAGAATACCCATCCTATTAACATTACCAGTACAAAGTAAATGTGCGAGAATATTTTAGGGATCTTGTCGAAAATTTTCTGTAGGAATGTTTTTTCAATAAGTAAAAAAACAAAGAAGTATAGACCCCATATGACAAAGTTCCAGCTGGCACCATGCCATAAGCCTGTTAAAAACCATACTATGAAAAGGTTGCGAAGCTTGAATTTTCTGTTTCCACCAAGCGGGATGTATACATAGTCTCTAAAAAAGGAACCTAAAGATATATGCCATCTTCTCCAAAATTCTGTTGCACTTCTGGAAATGTAGGGATAATTGAAATTTTCCTTTAAAGAGAAACCGAACATAGAAGCAAGCCCGATTGCCATATCTGAATATCCGGAAAAATCAAAATATATCTGTAAAGAAAACAGCAGTATCCCAATCCACGCTCCCTGTACAGATAGTTTAGTGTAATCATTTCCCATAAAGGACGATATCAAAGAACCTGCTGTATTGGCTATTATTGCTTTTTTTGCAAGTCCTATAATAAATCTGTGTACTCCGTAATTAAATTTTGACCAGCTCTCTCTGTTTGCATTTATATCAGCAAGAAGATCAGGATATCTTTGTATAGGTCCGGATGTGACTGTAAAAAACAAGGATATGTACATGAGCATATTAACATAATTTCTTTGTGCAGGAGCCTTTTTCTTATAAACATCTACAAGATAACTTATGCATGTAAAAGTGTAAAAAGAGAGTCCTAATGGCAATGCCATATCTGTATAACTGTTTTCAATGGAGAAAAGTGATGAAATATTATCCACAATAAAACCAGAATACTTGAAGAATCCCAGAATTGCTATCAATATAGCTATGGAAACTATTAAAAGTGTTTTAGAAAGGTTATCCCTGTTACTTCTTTCTATCATTATTGCAAATAGATAAACAAACATTGAACAAAACAGCAGAAGAAGTATCCATACAGGTTCTCCCCATGCATAGAAAACCAGTGACATAATAGTGAGTATTACATTTCTATATGTCCTGTTTTTTACTGCATAGTAAAGAATAAGGGATACAGGGAGAAATATTGTTAAAAAGAATAATCCTGAAAATACCATTACTTTACCTCATGCCATCTTGATATTTCACCTTTGGTAAAGGACCGGAAGAGATTGTATTTGAAATTGGGATTAATTAAAGCTTCCTCTTCTATCAGTTCCTTTATCCTTTGGCGATTAGTTACTCCTGCTGCCTTGCACAGCGTCTTTACAGGAGTTATTCCCATTTTATCATTAAACTGTATGATTTCATCCTCCCATGAGTAGATAAGAGGACGTATCACTGTAATATCTTTTCTTGAAAGATATGTAACAGGCGAGAATGTGTGAAGTCTTCCTTCATAGGATATGCACATAAGAAAGGTCTCTATCGCATCATCTTTATTATGACCTAATGCGACTTTATTGCATCCAAGTGACTTTGCTGTATCATTTAAAATGCCTCTTCTTAAGTTTGCACATAACGAGCAGGGGCTTCTTTCTTCTCTTGATTCAAAAACTATTTTTTCAATATCAGTTTGTTTTACTATATATTCCACATTTATGTTTTCACAAAATTTCTTAAGATAATCAGTGTCTGGATTTGTATCGCTCAGCTTTATTGTTACTGCCTTTATATCAAAAGGCTGTTCTATATAACCTCGAATCTTTGTTAAGCAATATAGTAAAGCAAGGCTGTCTTTTCCGCCTGATAGTCCGACAGCAATACAATCGTTATGCTGTATCATGTCGTAATCCTTAATCGCTTTTCGCATTTGGCTGACTAGTAAAATACTCATTATTGGAATAATATCATCTACAGTACTGTTTTTCAATCATACATAATCACGACCGGTAAGATATCTGTACAGTATTAGGTATCCTACTCCAGTTCTTATACTGTCCGATTTAATTTCATAATACTCACCATTATTAGTAGAAAAGAAAATAGTCATCATTTTAGATATAGAAAATCCTGTAATTGATGATAAGTAAAATACATTTGTCTGCTTTTCTGAAGATATCACAAGTCTGTCACTGAATAATTCCATTTTTCCGCTATTTACTTTTTTTGCATTCTTTTCAATATTAATCAAGCTAAGTGTCTGGTCTGTGTGACTGAATATGGGTTTATCCTTGTACTCGCTTTTTAAAGTATCCAAGTTTTCTTTTAGATAATTTCTCTGCCACATATCCCATTGGTATACATTTTTGAAAAAATCATTATCAGAATTTTCAAAACTGCAGTATTCATTGAGAATAACCTTAAAACCGCAAGAACAGAAAAATTCATTATCATTACTTTTCAGTGTATCAATACCTTTGCATTTCGGGCAAACAAACAATACAGTTTCAAGATTCTCAGCCAGATTTTTCCCTTTGTAAATATACTGGTTTTCCTTTTTCCAGTCATATGCGTTAACATAAAGATCATTTCTTATAATCTTGGTTATTTCGTCTTCTGTCATATCCTTTAGCAGCTCGTATGGATATTCATTTACTACTCTTCCAAATTCCGGTCCCTTTCTTCTGCTAACAGCCCATCTTGGAGTTCTGAAATAGCCTCCATCCAGTCTGAATGTTATTAATGTAGCATGACTTTTTTTTACTAACTGTCCATTGGTAGGTGATATCCATCCTGTCTGACCGTTAAAAGAACGGTTGCCTTCTACAAACATGCATACATTTGATTTGTTTTGTAGGGCTTCAATAATATCATTTACTGTGCTTTTAGCTTCTGCTCCCTTTTTCCTTATTATCGGATTTGCAAGTAATTTTACAAGCCTGCCTCCGAAACCATGCCTTACTATATGCTCACTTGCTACAAAAAACATATGCCCTTTAATTGCCATCCCAACCATAAACTGATCCCCATCAGAGTTGTGGTTTGATAGTACCAAAAAAGGTTTAT
>JAQVAJ010000287.1 GCA_028690885.1 Clostridia bacterium | reverse complement strand
AGCAATACTTGCAGCTTTTTATTTGCTTCCACTATATATTTACTCATCTGTTCGCTGGTTAGGAAAGAAAAGTGTCAAGACAGATTTTCAAATATTCAGAATAACAAAAAAACTTATTGTGATTTTAGCAATAGCTTGTGTTGTGGTAACTGCCGGGTATGGGTATATATTAAGCTTATTGAAATCCAACCTTCCATATATTAATGCTTTGGGTACATTTACATCAGTCGCTGCAGGATTTTTAACATCAAGAAGAATCAAGGAACAGTGGTATTTCTGGATTGCATATAGTTTGATTTTTTCAGCAATATGGATAAGCACATTAAGTGCAGATACCACTCAGATTACATTAGTTCTTCAAAATATTCCATATCTTGCTATAAACATTGTAGGACTTATAAAATGGAATAAATTATATAAGGAAGATGAAAAAAATAGGGCATTAACATAGAGCTTCATCATTGACAAATTAATAAAAAAATGTAGAATCTTCATATAAGCGGGTGTAGCTCAATGGCAGAGTTCCAGCTTCCCAAGCTGGCTGTGCGGGTCCGATTCCCGTCACCCGCTCCAAAAAAAACAGGTATGTGCGAATATATTAAGGCATGTGCCTGTTTTTATGTTAAAATGATTCATGGAATGATTTTGGAGGAAAAAATGTCTAAATTTGAAAAAGTTGTTAAAGGCAGTTTCTATGATATTTCTGAAAAATTACATAATGATATATCCAACAGCGCTGTTTCAATTAATCTTGTAGATGAAGCAAGAAAAGAGGTAAATGGATGTGAAATGCTGGTCAGGGTATATGATAAATATTTTATGAGAAACAGCAGCAGAGCCAGTCTTACTGTTGCTATGATTTCAAATAAAGATAATGATGAGATTTATGTTTCAGCTATAGGTTCAGGCGGAGGTACCGGTGTATTTTTGCGGTTTGACTGGGGAGCTGAGAATAATCTTGTTTATTTGGTTGAAGACAGTTTAGCAAATATGGGATACTAATATAATATTGGAGGCAAAAATGGATATGTTCAAATGGTTGGAGGATATGAAAAACAGTAAAGTAAAAAAAGCAATGCCTGTGTTATCTTTTCCTTCAATTCAGCTTTTAGATATAACTGTAAAACAGCTTATATCAGATTACGAGCTTCAAGCACAGGGAATGAAAGCTGTAGCAGATAAAACAGATAGTGCTGCATCTGTGAGTTTAATGGATCTTTCAGTTGAAGCAGAATGTTTTGGAGCAAATATTATTGCATCAGATGATGAAGTGCCGACTGTTACAGGTCATGTTGTCACAACTATGGAAGATGCTGTAAATCTTGTTGTTCCTGAGGTGGGGTGTAAAAGAACAAAGATATATATTGAAGCAATAAGAAAAGCAAAACAACTGATTACAGACAGACCAGTGTTAGCTGGCGTTATTGGGCCGTTTTCTCTTGCAGGAAGACTTTTGGATGTAACAGAAGCAATGGTGCTTTGTTATGATGAACCTGAAATAGTTCATGAAGTGCTTAAGAAAGTTACTTCTTTTATAACTGAATATATAAAAGCATATAGGGAAGCTGGAGCAGATGGAATAGTATTAGCAGAACCTTTAGCAGGTTTGTTGTCTCCTTCACTTGCAGATGAATTTTCCTCTGAGTATGTAAAACAAATAGTAGAAAACACACAGACTGAGGACTTCATAATTGTATATCATAACTGTGGTGATAATGTTCTTTACATGCTAGACGGTATACTTGATACGAAATCTGCTGCATATCATTTTGGTAACTCCATTGATATGGAAGATATGATGAAAAAAATACCAAATGATATAATAGCTATGGGAAATGTAGATCCTGCAGGCCAGATTAAAAATGGTACTGTAGATTCAATAAGAGAGGAAACTCTCAAGATAATGAAAAAATGCTGTAAATATGATAATTTCATTATTTCGACTGGCTGTGACGTGCCACCAATGGCTCCATGGGAAAATATTAACGCATTTTTTGATGCGGTAAATGAATACTATAATAAAGCATAGTGAAAGGAAATATGGTAAAACTGAATGGATATCAGAGGAAAAAGAATTTACGAAACACTTAAAAAAATGAATTTCATAAGGCTTTCCACTACTGATGGAGAGAAAAAAGGTGCTGATATTATCTCTGAGGAGATAAAGCAAACAGGTTTAGAACCAGTTTACGAATATTTCAAAGTTCCTTGTTATGAAATAGTTAAAGCAAGTCTTGAAGTTTTAGAACCAAAGCGTATGTCTTTTAATGTTAAAGGATACGGATATAGTGGAAATTCTGCAAAAGACGGTATCATAGCTGACTTCAAATACGTTGAAACTGCTGATGAAATTGATCTTATTGATGCCAAAGGAAAAATTGTATTGGTATCTTCTTTAGGTTATGAAACATATGAAAGACTGGTAAAAGCCGGTGTAGCTGGATTTATAACACCTTCAGGCGATTATTTTGATGACCCTAAGAAAACTGATCTTGATGAAAGAATGCTAAGGAAAGGACATATTCAAAATGGTCAGATACCAGGTGTTTGCATAAGAATGAAAGATGCCGTAAATCTTATGAAATCAGAACCAAAAAAGATTCAGCTTGTTTTAGAACAGAAAGAGGATGAAGGCGATTCAAAGAATATTATCACAGAAGTAAAAGGTACTAAATATCCTGATGAGGTTATAGTCTATACAGCACATTATGATTCAGTGGTTTTCAGTAAAGGAATGTACGATAATGCAGCAGGTTCTGCAATACTATTAGAACTTTTAAGGTACTTTGTAAAAAATCCTCCTTTAAGAACTGTAAGATTCATTTGGTGCGGTTCAGAAGAGAGAGGTCTTTTCGGAAGCAAAAATTATGTAAAAGAAAATGCTGATAAGCTTGATAATATAAAATTATGTATAAATGTTGATCTTGCAGGTCCTGTTATTGGCAGGGATACAGCAATTGTCCTTGCAGAAGAGAAATTATGCCACATGATAGAGTACATGTATAAGGAAATCGGCCATCCGATGAGTTTAAGGCATGATATATACTCATCTGACAGCATACCTTTTGCAGATAAAGGGATTCCAGCAGTTAACTTTGTAAGATATGGAGCTCCAGGAGCAGTTTCCTGTCACACAAGAAATGATGTAATTGACCCAATCTCTGCTAAGAGCCTTGAATATACAGCAAGTTTTGTTGCTCAGTTTTCTGACAGAATAGTTAATGCATATATGTTTCCAGTAGCAAGAGAGATTCCTGAGGAGCTTGTTAAGAAGATAGATAAATATCTTTTAAAGAAACAACTTAAAACAGATTGATTGAAGTAAGTGCTGATGTTAAAATGTATACAAGGAATTAATTTATGCAAATAGAATTCGGCACATATTTACAAAGTCTTGGCAGTAATCCATTACTGCTTGTGACAACTTTGCTAACTAT
>JAQVAJ010000286.1 GCA_028690885.1 Clostridia bacterium | reverse complement strand
CGTCTTGTTTACAATCAGCTTGATGCATATGATAAAAAACTACCTGAAGATATAGGTAACGTGTTTAAATACAGGAAAACACATAATGACGGAGTATTTGATGCATATACGGATGAAATGAAAAAAGCCCGCCATGTCGGTATCATAACAGGGTTGCCTGATGCTTATGGACGTGGAAGGATAATTGGAGATTACAGAAGAGTTGCTCTGTATGGTACAGACTTTCTTATTGCTCAGAAAAAGAAAGCTAGATCTGAGTATGTCTTTGATGTGATGGATGAAAAGGTTATAAGGCAAAGAGAAGAGATAAGTGAGCAGATACGTGCATTATCTGAACTGACAGAAATGGCAGCTTCATACGGATTTGATATAACAAAACCAGCAACTGATACGAAAGAAGCAATACAGTGGCTGTATTTCGGTTATCTTGGGGCAATAAAAGAGCAGAACGGAGCGGCTATGAGTCTTGGAAGAGTATCTACATTCCTAGATATATATGCAGAAAAGGATTTAAGCAATGGTAAATATACTGAATCAGAAATACAGGAACTGGTAGATAATTTTATAATTAAACTTCGTATGGTTCGCTTTTTGAGGACTCCTGAATATGACGAACTTTTTAGCGGCGATCCGGTATGGGTAACAGAAGCCATTGGAGGAGTATGTGAAGACGGAAGACATATGGTTACAAAGATGAGTTATAGATTCCTTCATTCTCTTGTAAACTTAGGTCCAGCACCTGAACCTAATCTGACAATTCTGTGGAGTCAGCAACTACCGCAGAACTTTAAAAATTATGTAGCTTCAATATCTATTAAGACTTCATCTATACAGTATGAGAATGATGATATCATGAGACCTATATATGGAGATGATTACGGTATAGCATGCTGCGTGTCTGCAATGAGAATAGGAAAACAGATGCAGTTCTTCGGAGCAAGAGTAAATTTAGGTAAAGCTTTACTATATGCTATAAATGGCGGCAAAGATGAAATGTATGGCACACAGATAACCCCAGCGTTTGAACCTGTCAAGTCTGAATATCTTGATTACAATGAAGTTATGGAAAAGTATGACTATGTTTGCGAGTGGCTTGCAAAGCTGTACATTAACACACTCAATGTCATTCACTATATGCATGACAAATACTGCTATGAAAGAATTGAAATGGCACTTCATGATGAAGAAGTTATAAGGACGATGGCTTGCGGTATTGCAGGGTTAAGCGTTGTTACTGACAGTTTATCGGCTATAAAGCATACAAAAGTACGCGTAATCCGTAATGAAGAAGGATTAGCTGTAGATTTTGAACTTGAAGATGATTATCCGAAATTTGGAAATAATAATCCTGCAGTTGATGAGATAGCAGCTAATGTAGTTAGAAACTTTATGGATAAGCTAAGAGATCACAAAACATACAGAGAAGCAAGACCCACAATGTCGGTTCTGACTATTACTTCAAACGTGGTATACGGTAAAAAAACAGGTTCCACTCCTGACGGACGTAAAGCGGGAGAACCTTTTGCTCCTGGCGCTAACCCATTACATGGCCGTGACAGCCATGGAAGTGTAGCAAGTATGAGAAGTGTCGCATATCTGCCATATGAACATGCTGAAGATGGAATATCATACACATTCAGCATAGTTCCTGATGCATTAGGCAAGACAGAGCAAATAAAGAAAAATAACTTATCTGCATTGCTTGATGGATATTTTGCAGATTCCGGACATCATATTAATGTGAATGTGTTAAACAAAGAAGTACTTTTAGATGCTATGGAGCATCCGGAACAATATCCTCAGCTTACAATCCGTGTTAGCGGATATGCAGTGAATTTCATAAAACTCACTCGTGAGCAGCAGTTGGATGTAATATACCGTACATACCATGAAAAATTATAGAATCATATAAATATTATGCTGATATATTGAAATTATACTTAAATCAGGAAAGGAATGGATATGAGCGTTAAAGGCTGGATACATTCAGTAGAATCATTCGGAACAGTGGACGGACCGGGCATAAGATATGTTCTGTTTGTTCAAGGCTGTCCATTAAAATGTCTTTACTGCCATAATCCTGATACATGGAGTGTTTATGATGATAAACAGAAGAATAAGGCGGGCTCAGACTGTGTAATGAAGTCTGGAAAACTTACAGATTCAGAAACAATTGTTAATGATATCTTAAGTTACAAAGGATATATAAAGACAGGTGGTGTTACAATATCAGGAGGGGAACCTCTGATGCAGCCTGAGTTTGTTTTAGATATAGTAAAAAGGTGTAAAGAAAACGGGATACATACTGCTATAGACACCTCAGGATGTATTGCTGTTTCACGTTCAAAAGCAGCTATTGATGAAGCTGACCTTATTTTACTGGATATAAAGAGCTTGGATAATGAACAGGCTATAAAGCTTACTGGAAGCAGTAATGCAAATACATTAGCTACTTTGGATTACTGTGAAAAGATAAATAAGAAAGTATGGATACGACATGTTTTACTGCCTGGATGGACTTTGGATTCAAGAAGACTGAAAGCATTAGCTGAATATCTAAAAGCATATAAATGTGTGGAAATAGTTGAGCTTTTACCTTTTCATAAGATGGGTGAGTTTAAATGGAAGGAACTTGGTCTTAATTATACTTTGTCAGAAACAAAAGAGCCTAGTTTAAAAGAAATTGAACAAGCAAAAAATATATTCATAAAAGAAGGTATTTCTGTTACCCTTCCAGGTTAATATAATTTGAATTTTACTTCGCAATATATATAATTAACATATGAATAAAAGGAGTAAAGATGACTTTTAGATTAAAAGACAGTCCGCTTTTTTATGAAATGGCACAGGAAGAGATTGATGCCTGTGTAAAATGCTCAAAAGCAAAAATTCTTGATTTTGCAAAAGATGAGATGATATTTACTGCAGATGCAGAACCTAAATCAGTGTTTGTGCTTCTTGAAGGGGATGTCTTGATTTACAAGGTTACTTTGTCAGGCAAGAGGGATATCTTTATGCATGTAGATAAACCGGGTGATGTCTTTGGTGAAGTATATCTTTTCATGAAAAAAGCAAGATATGAATACTATTCTGTAACATTGAAACAGTCAAAGGTAATAGAGATACCTCAGGACTACTTTTACTATACTTGTTCAGATAACTGTAATCATCATGTCAAACTTATAAGGAACATGATGAGAATACTGGCACGCAAAGCTTATTTGTTTAATTTGAAGCTTCAGATTCTGGCAAGTGGGACTTTAAGACAGAAGATTATCAGGTACTTTTTTGAATACCTAGAAGAGGGTATTGTAAGGATGACTATGAGCAGGGAAATGTTTGCTGATTATCTCAATGTAGCAAGACCTTCATTATCCAGAGAACTGATGAAGATGGAAAGCGAAGGCCTAATAATTATAAAAGGCAGAACAATTGAAATACCA
>JAQVAJ010000285.1 GCA_028690885.1 Clostridia bacterium | reverse complement strand
TCGATTCAAATAAATCTTAACTATATTGTAAACAAATATAGATTGGGATATAATTTATTTGTCTTTGGAGGTATATTATGTTTTGCACAAATTGCGGAAGCAAGCTGGAAACTGGCCAGCAGTTTTGTACTCAATGCGGTACAAGAGTAAGTAGTAATGATAATATTATTAATGCAGGAAATAACAATTATAATAATGATAATACATATCATCAGCCTGCTCAATCACCACAAGCTACACCAGTGTGGGTAATGGGAGCATCAAAAACCTTATCATTCCTGAATATTATTAGCTGCTATGTTATCTTTTACAATGACAGGTTATTAGTTGCGCACATTACTCCTGAATTCCAAAAAGCAGAAAGCGCTAAAAAATCAGCAGAAATAAAAGCAAGTAATATAGGTTTTTTTAAGGGTAGTGCTGAAATGATGAGATTCTGGGCAGATTACTATAAAAAATACTACACCATGAGCCAGCAGGCAATTCTTACTGAGACAAATTTGAATATTGAAATTACATACAATATGGTATCAGAAGTAAAGTTTCATGCATTTGAACAAGGTTCTGATGATGACCCAGATTCTGGCGGTTATATACACATATCTGTTAGTAATGGACAAGTTCTGAAACTGAAGCACAAAATCAGTCATTCCAGTTCTGTTAAGAGTACATTGGAATCACTTTTCGGATATAGGCTGAAATACAAACGCTAATACATAAATTTTCAATAAATTTCAAATAATCATAATCAAAGCACAATTATGCTAATTTATTTAGTATATTTTTTAATAATTCTATATATTATATAATATTTCGTCTTTATTAATATACAGTCTTGATTAATTGTGAAAAATGTGTGACAATATCACTGTAGCCAAACATACGCGACATATATAATTATTTTATAAATTAAAGGAGGAATTAATTAAAATGGCAAAATTAAGCGTTATAGAAGGCATTGGTAAAAGCTATGAAGAAACACTTAGAGCACATGGTTTGAAATCTGTAGAAAAATTCTTAGAAGCTTGTGCTACAAAAAAAGGCAGAACAGAACTTGCTGAAAAAACAGGTATTTCAGATAAACTGATACTTAAATGGACAAATCATGCTGATCTAAACAGAATTAAAGGAGTAGGCGGACAGTATGCTGAATTACTTGAAGCTTCAGGTGTAGACACAGTAGTTGAGCTTGCGACCCGTAATCCAGAAAATCTTTTCAAGAAAATGACTGAAGTTAATAAGGAAAAGGAACTTGTTAGAAATCTTCCAACATTAGTTCAAGTTGAAGATTGGGTAAAACAAGCTGCATATCTTCCACGCGTAATGCAACATTAATCTGTCAAATCAATTAAAAATTGATTTTCATGCAAAACACCTCATATGTTACGGTATAGGTAACAGAGGTGTTTTGCTTTGTACATAAAAGTTGTTTCTATTTATTATCAATAGCTAAAATCAAAGCATCTGACTCTTTTATCGGTTTTGAGAATAAATATCCCTGCATCAGATCGCAGTTATTATCAATCAGATATTCTTTTTGACATTCATACTCTATTCCCTCTGCTACAACAACATGTCCAAGTTTATGAGCCATAGAAATTATATCTGAAGTTATCGCTTGATGCATGTCGATACTAAGTAGTTTATCTGCAAAATACTTATCAATTTTAATATAATTTACATGTAATTCGCTTTCTCTGGATAAAGATGAGTATCCGGTACCAAAATCATCTATTGCTATTGAGTATCCCTTTTGCTGCAAATTAAAAAGTCTGTCGTTTATATCTGAAAAATTTTCGACTATTACCGTCTCAGTAATTTCTAAACATATTTTTGATGGAGGTACATCATATCTTTGAACTAAATCTGTCAGACCGCCGATAAATTCTTCTCGCAGCAATTGTATTGCGGATAAGTTAATTGAAATAATAATATCGAGATTATTATCTAATAATTTTTTTAAGAAAGTAAATGCTTGTTCCATTATAATCTTACTCATAGGTACAATCATCTGTTTTTCTTCCGCTATAGGTATGAATTCATTTGGAGGCACTAATCCTAACTTATCACTATTAAACCTTGCAAGTGCTTCAAACTCAATAATTTTATTTGTATTAATATCAACAATCGGCTGAAAAACTGTATACAGTTTGTTTTGGTCATTTTCATAAATAGCATTAGCAAGTTCATCGTTAATCATTGCCTCTCTCATAATCTGTTTTTCCATTACATCATCAAAAAACATAAATGAGAATACATTGTTTCTATCTGTATTATCTGCAGCAATTGATGCTTTTTTAATTATCAAATCTACATCAGACTCAAACAAGCTAAGCATATATACCCCGATACTTCCACCCATGGTATTTGTAATAAATATGTTATCAAGCATAGTGATGATATTTACAGCAATCTGTTCAAGCTCGTTTTTATCAGAGTAACCCTTGCAATACAATATGAATCTATCAACAGATATATGAAAAATCTGACATCTGTTTTCACATAATAATTGCAAATCATTAGCAAGCTCTTTTATAATACTCTCAGCATGCGTATACCCGTATATAACATTTAAAAGGCTGAAATTCCTGAGATTTAATAAAAGAACTGCTTTTGAACCTGAAATTCCCTCTTCTATTTCTTTATCAATCAGATCCTGGAAATATTTTTTGTTATTTATTCCAGTTAATTGATTATGATCGTTTATGTATCTCAGCCTGAGCTCATGTTCTTTTCTTGCATTTATATCTATGACTAAGCCTTCAATGATTTCTGCTTCGCCATTATCATTGTATACTGCTTGTCCTTGTTCAAAAACCCACTTTTTTTTGCCTGATGCAGTCCTTATTTCGTATTCCAGTGAGCACCTTGTTTTATATAAAATAGATTTTTGCCAATTCCTTTTCACTGTCTCTAAATACTTATTATCAATTATTGAATAGTATGACATGTCCTTCTTATTCAAAAAATAATCACTCTTGTAGCCTGTAAGGTCATAACAGCCTTCAGATATAAACTCCATGGTCTTGTTACTATCAAGTTTCGCTCTAAAAGCCATACCAGGTATGTTGTTCAATATAATTGATATACTTCTTTCACTTTCTTGTAATGACTGTTCCATTAATTTTCTTTTAGAAATATCCTTAAGAATACATATATATTTTCTGTCTTCACCATTTGTGATATGTAAATCGGATATAATGATATTTGTCCAGGATATAGTCCCATCAGCCAGTATTATTCTTTTTTCAAGCACATATCCTTTAATCTTATTTGAAAGATAATCATCCATCAGCTTAATTTCTCTTGATAAATCCTCTTTATAAGTCAGATCCTTCCAGTGAATATTTCTCAATTGCTCTTTTGTATATCCTGTTATCTTTTCATATGCTTTGTTTACTGTAAAAACTGAACCCGTATCTGTTACTATATTTTTATTCACAGTATTTATAGATATTCC
>JAQVAJ010000284.1 GCA_028690885.1 Clostridia bacterium | reverse complement strand
TTTTTATGAAAATACAAAAAGTTTTTATGGATAATATGCAATCTTACACTGATTGTTTTAAAAAAGTCTTTGAAATTCAAGGAAGATATGTAAATGATCACTGTTTCATAATACACAATAATGAAATACATCTTTTCTATATAGATGGAGAAACTGGAAAAGGCTGTTATGATATGGGAAATGAAATCATTATCGGTCATGCAGTAAGTAAAGATTTAATATCATGGGAAAAAAAACAGCCTGCACTTGTTTACGATCAATCATTGTCTTTTGAGGAACGAGGAATTTTCGCTCCTTATGTATATAAAAAAGAAAGCAGATTCTATATGTTCTATTCCTCACATAACATAAAAAAAGCACAGTTTATTTGCCTTGCTTTCTCTGACAATCTTAACACCTGGCAGAGATATGAACGGAATCCTTTATTTAAACCGTCTTCTGATTGGATCTTTTGGGATGATTCTGTACCTTGCTCCTGTAGAGATCCTCATATTTTCTATGATGAAGATAAAAAAGAGTATATTTTATACTGGGTTGCAGACATAAAAGAAAATAATAAGCTTTCATGCATAGCATCGTCCATCTCAAATAATCTTTTTTCTTGGCAGGAAACCGGGCCTGTGTTGATTAGAGAGCATTCTTTTTATGAAAGCATTACCTGTAAAACTGAGTCACCCTGTTTAATTAAAAAAGATAATCTTTATTACCTATTTTACAGACATGGAAATGGAACAAAGTACTGCATATCGGATTCTTACACAAATTTTACTCACAGTGATTCATATTACTTAGGTCCTTCTCATGCAAGCGAAATATTTATGTTCAAAAATCAATGGTATATATCCAGCTGTTCAAGAAAAATTGCTGATCTCGAACACAAGACTGACCGTAGCAAAGGGCTTTTTTTAGCCCGTTTATCATGGAATGGTTTACACCCGGAAATATACTCATTATGAATATTATGTTTAGCAAGTTTAGAAAAAACAGAAACGCATGATTTTCAGTTTAAAACACTATAGTACATAGTTGAGCTAATAATTAATTTATTTTAAGTTATCGTCAATTATTTTTCTTATATCAAGTTTCTTGTTGTTTCTTCCGCATTCATAAAAGTCTTTTTTATAAATAATTGATGCCCAGCTTATAGCTGAATCCATTATTTTTGTCTTTACACCCATTTCTTTTGCTAAACAGCTTATTGGAACACATCCTGTTTGAACATCTTCATGAATATACCTTGTATCAATATCAAAAGGAGCTAAAACGCTTGAATATGCATGAGTATTCTGTATACATTCATATAGATTATTACCGGTAGACCCATATCTTTCTTTAAGCCATTCACACACAGACAATAATTCAATTCCTGCTTTTCTCGCAGTCTCCAGTCTTTCTTTATCTAATTCTTCCAATATGTTTGCAACTAGTGGAGAAATTCCATCAATATAGTATCTGAACACTTCCTTTGCTTCAATTCGTGTAATATTCATTAAGGTTGGCAAAGGATGGAATATCACTCCAATATTGGATAATCCTGTATGGAGTACACTTGGTGCAGATTCCATGTCATGAAAGATTTCGTTCATTATGTCAGTAATTTCTTTTGTATAAGCCTTTTTATGACCTGCAATTTTAACTTTTTTCTTGATTTCATATATATGTGGATTCCCTGGTTTATCACAACGGCAGGTAAACACTAAAGTATCTGCTTCACCTAGTAAAATATCCGCATTACAGCCATTTTGTTCTAAAACCTGATTAAATTCGTATGTTCCAAACGTTCTGCCTGGATTCAAAACTACAACTTGCCCTGTTTTTAGATACAAAGCCATTTCTTTTGCTACAGCAAAATGATATTGTGCAGGTGTAGTCACAAGGATAAGATATGCATCTTTGATTACTTCTTCCATATCACAACTAATTAATCCTATGCTTGCTACATCATTGATAATGCCTTTAATGTGAAACAGGTTATTTGCAAACATATCAACACGCTCTTTCTCTCTAGCATACAAAGAGACATAATACCCCTTTAGAGCAATAAATGCGGCTATTGCTTGTCCGCCATTGCCTGTACTTATTACTGCTATTTTTTTGTTCAATCAAATTTCCTTTCCTGTAAGGCGAAATAGCCTTTGTTTCTCATTAAGAAAACATCTTTCTTTTGGATCATATGCCAGACATTTTCCTTCATAAACTCTTGTATTGAGCGTTCCGGTATATTTATCATTTTTTAATATATGTGGAGCATCTAATATTCCTTTTTTTATGCAATCAGTTAAAACCGCTGCATCTGCTAATGGATCTTCACTTTTATCTTCATATAGTTTTTCAATAAATTTTATTAAATATTCAGCTTCTATGATTAGCTCTCTTTTTCTTGACTGAACTTTCAAATCCTGTTTTGCATCAGCATTTCCATATAATACAGACCTTACAACTCCTCTTACTATCTTACAACTTTCAATTACAACATCAGCTGAAGCTGCTTTTAAACCCTCACTGTATCCAACAACATGTATTATATGTGGTTCTATTGCCATCGAGAGTTGCGTTGATGCAGCCAATTGCCCTTTTGCAATATCAATATCTGAACTTAAAAATGGCAATCCGGCTCTTACTTGCCGATAAACTCTGAATTCGTTTGTTTTAAGGGATTCTGTCATTTCCACTTGCGCTAGTACTTTAGCCAAGTCCATGGAAAATGTTAATGAATTAGGAATATTAAACATATACTGTGATATGTAGTCCTTAACACTGTTTTTCTTTGCATTATAGGCGCTTATGTATGACATAGCCACAGACACAACATCATGTGCATCCCTTAATCCCCAATGGTGAGGCTCATTAAGCTCAACTGGAATTCCCCGTTCCCCATGCCATCTCATAAGTCTTTGAGCGTCATCCATAGAAACATGAAGTTTTCTTGTTCCACGCCCATCAATTTCATTATACCAACATAAAGGTACTGCACACCAGGCATTGGATATTGACTGATGAAGCGTATCCGCGAAATTTATTACATCATCTGTTCCACTATAACATCTCATTAATGGAAAATTACCAAACCTAGAAGCTTTTTTTAAATCTTCAAACTGTTCTTTTGTTCTTACAGGCACACCCCCTGCACCATCCATATCCTTGTTCCTCATCTCCGGTCTGAAAAAGTACTGCTGTGTGTTTTGATCTATTCCTAGCGATATTATGTCAAGTACTTTTGCTTTTGCTATTGTTTCTATTCCTTTCTTTGTTTCTTCATATGAAGGAAGACCGAAATGGTGTCTAAGAAGAGGATATGGCTTTTTCTGCTCTATTCTTGACACAATATCCTGCGCATAATGCTCTATGTTTGTATCTTTTGAATATATACCTGTTCTTAAGAAACTTATACAATCATCAATATCTTCTGTCCCATCAAAAACAACATCAAAAAATCCTGATTTTTCTGCTATTTCGGCTACAGG
>JAQVAJ010000283.1 GCA_028690885.1 Clostridia bacterium | reverse complement strand
ATTCCAGTAAAGTATCTATAGGTAAACTCTTATTCTCTACTATTTAGAATCCAAGATAAACAGTATATATAGTTATCCCTTAAATCTTAAAATCATGCACTGCCTTGTACATTGCTAATATATTCTGTGGTGGAACCTCTGGCATAATATTGTGTTCGGTGTTAAACACATATCCCCCGCCAGGCATCAAGATTTCTAGCATATGGGTAGTATAATCATATACTTCCTGTTCTGTTGCTTTGTTTAGTATCCATCGCGTATTGCATCCACCACCCCAGAAGGTTATATCTTTTCCGTATTCTCTCTTAAGTTCCGCAGGATCCATTCCTCTTGCTGTAGTCTGCACAGGATTTATTACTTCAAATCCTGCTTCAATAAGGTCGGGAAGCAGTTTCCTTATAGAACCGCAGGAGTGAAGATATGTCTTCATCTTTGAATGCTTGTGCACATAGTCACAAAGTACCGCATGGCGTGGTTTAAACATCTTCCTGTAAATTTCAGGAGCCATGAATGGTCCTTCGTTGGTGCCAAGATCATCTCCGAACCTGACTATATCCACTACATCACCTACCGCTTCGCATATTTTTGCCAAACCCTCCAAATGTATTTCCATAAGCTTATCAAGAAGATTTTCAACCTCTTTCGGCTCCAGTATCAGATCCATCAGAAAGTTATCAATTCTTCTTAAAAATGTACCCCACTCGAACAGATTACAGCCAGCACCAATCATAATAGCCTTATCAGTCGTATTACGAAGATATATGGCTTTTTCACGAAGAGTTTTAAAAAAATCCGGTTTGTTTGCATTATCCCATGGAGAGGAAGCAAGCTTCTGCCAGAGAACTTTTCCCATTGCTTTTTTTATATCTTTGTAATCTTTTGGATATCCATCTATATATGGAAAATATGTCTGGTCGAAAAATGCTCCACCTTTTGGCATAAAAGCAATTTTATCACCATCTTCATCATATGCATTAAAGCCTTCTTTGGTTTCTACAGGCTTAAACCATGAAGGATACTGGGCAATGCTGCCATTAAGAAGTTTTATATCATACCAGTCAGTATCAAGAGTATTGAAAGCTCGTCCTATATCCAGCACATCGACTCCGAACCTTTGTAATATATCATCCTCTGGCTGGGCAAGCTGCTGTACGACATCATATATCCTGGTATGTCCTGTATTTATTCCAAGGTGTTTTTTCAGATTATTGTATGCGATTGCAGATATATTGGAACTGGGAGTAGACCCTAAATCCAATGGTACATGATCTGGTTCTTTATGATTAATAGATGTAAGTATACGCTCTCTTGAATTCATATTATCTTCCCTCTAGTATTGAATTACTCAGTCCGTATGGAACACTTCCTCCATAGAAGCCCACCATTCTCCTTCCTTTGCAGAAGATACTGGCATCTGGCAGGGGTCTGTCAATGCCCACCATTTTTGGGTCAGAGGATCAGCCCCCATTTTTTCCATATCGGAATCGTAATCATTCCCTATGTATTCAAAATAGCTGAAAAGCAGACCGTCTCTGTAAAATATCGAGTAGTTGCGGATATTGCACTTTCTTATCATATCAAGAACTCCCGGCCATGCATCTGCATGCAGTTTCTTATACTCTTCCAGTTTGTCCGTCTTTACTTGTATGACAGAACCCATCCTTAGCATTAGAATCACCCCTTCTTTTTCTTAGGCTCAAGATTAGCAGCATCCGCATAATATGCACTTGTTATAAAAAGGCTTGAAAAACCTGCACCTAAAAATGCAGTATATACGGTCTTGTAAATTACCCAACCCCAAAGAGTAAACTTTGTAATACTGAATATTAATATTCCAAGGGCTGATAACCCATATAGTACTGGTATCACGGCAATACACCAAATCCAGCCATATGTTGCCGGCATCTTAAACCATTTTCCCATCCATAACTGGAATTTTGTCCTTGGTTCAAGTGATGCATATAGCCCAGCTTTTTTTACACCTGCATTAACAGACCATGCAATGAGCCAGGCAAGAATGATAGCAGTTATTGCTATATCTATTATGAGGTCAAGATGGTTTTGCTGCATTGTAAGTATTTCATACTGCTTGTTCTTATTAAGAAAATATGCAATAACCCCGTTTATAATGCCGTTTATAAAGAATGACCATATCATCTGTTCGACTATATATTTCTTATGCTTGTCATTCATTATCTGTTACCAACCTTTTTTAATATCTCAGCCTGATATTCCGGAATTACCCCGTATGAATCAGGACCAGCATTTAGTAATAAACGCCCCTTTTTCGGGAAAACTTCTGAAATTATCTTTTTCACCTCTTCTGCAGTTATATAGTCTTGCTCTCTGCTGAACTGATTAAATCCAAATGACTTATCCATTCCTCGGCATACTTCAAACCATATGTCTTTCTGTTCCCATTTTATATTGTATTCTAATGTCCTGAAATCATAATATTTTGTATCAAGAACTACTTCTGTATTTTTTTCCAGAGCACTCTGCGCCATTTTATTTATCAAAGCTTCACCAAGCTTATTCCTAAGATAATTCGGCCACTGTCCCCATCTGTCATTTACAACGCCTTCAGGAACTTTGCTGTAGTAATATTTAAACAAATCCTCTAATCTCTTGTCTGTCGGATAACCAATATCGCTCCATAAAACTTCAGGTTTATACCTGTCAATTATCTCCATCCAGTGGTTATAGCAGTAATCACAATAAAGCTTTGAATTATCATTCCCCATAAACAAAGAACCTGCACTTTCAATCCTTCTGTCTTTGAATGACCAGTCAATTAATGAAGAGTAATATACACCGAATTTCATCCCTCTTTTACGAACAGCTGCTGCAAGATCTCCTACAAAATCAAAATCCAGATGCCAACCTTCCTTTTTAGGATGCTTTATTTTGGTATCAAACATAACAAAACCGTCATGATGCTTACTTACTACAACCACATATTTAGCACCGGCTTCTTCAAACAGTTCTGCCCATTTTTTCACATCCACATTCTTTGCATGTTTTTTAAATTCTTCGACAAAATAGTCATAAGTCTTGTCCTTGAAGTTTTTTTCATGATAAAGCTGAGCAGGACTTCCAGGAAATTTCATGCTGTTTGGATACCACTCAGCATATGGCATGTTTGCAAAAACATAGCTCATAGGCTTTTCTTTCATCAAAGTCCCGTAATCATCAACATCAACTGGCGCAAATGCCGGTATGCTTGATGCTCCCCAATGGATAAAAACACCAAAATCTGCATCACGAAACCATTTAGGCGGATTATACCGATGGATATTCGGCGTATCTGTCTTTTTCATAAAAATTGCCTCCCTGAATATATATTTTAAATGCCCCTTATTAGGTAACTGAAATGTTTTTTTGATGTTTTATGTCTTCTTAATAAATGAACTATACTTATTCTATCACTTGGGTATAGTTCTGTCCATATTTCTGTTCATTTGATGTTA
>JAQVAJ010000282.1 GCA_028690885.1 Clostridia bacterium | reverse complement strand
GTACTAATATAAATGTTGACTACCTGCGACAAGTTATTAACCTTACACAGACTACTTCAGGGTCATATTTACTGATGTCCAGTCTGGATATAGCAAGAAGAAGACTTTTTCTGCATGGGAAAGAAATATTCGATACTGTAATCGAGCTTTCTCAATATGCAAGAGAGGAAATTAATGATATAGGCGACTATTATGCATATTCAAAAGAACTTGTAAACAATGATACTGTATTTGATTTTGATGTAACAAAGTTATCAATAAATACATCAGGAGTAGGGTTAGCAGGTATTGAAGTATTTGATCTTTTAAGAGACGAATATGATATACAGATTGAATTTGGTGATTTGGAAAATATCTTGGCATACATCTCAGTAGGAGATAGTGACAAGAATATTGAGCAGCTGATAGGATCTCTTTCAGAAATAAGAAGAAGATACAAGAAACCTCGTACTTCAGCTTTGAAGCATGAATATATAAATCCAGTTGTTGAGATGTCCCCGCAGGAAGCATTTTATGCAAAGAAAGTAAGTATGGATATAAAAAGCACAGCTGGACATATTTGCGGGGAATTCGTAATGGCATATCCTCCGGGGATACCTATTTTAGCTCCTGGAGAGAGGATAACAGAACAGATAATAGACTATATAGTCTATGCAAAGGAAAAGGGCTCATTGATAACAGGGCCCGAGGATATGACAATTAAGAATCTTAATGTCTTGATAGGAGGCCGTTAAATGGAATTTTGGTATAGCGAAAAACATACTGAGAACGTATATCTGTCCATAAAAGTGGATAAGCAGCTTTTCAGCAAAGAAAGCCGTTTTCAGAGAATTGATGTATTTGAATCACTTGAATTCGGAAAATTTCTTGCTCTTGACGGATACATGATGCTTACTGAAAAAGATGAGTTCATATATCATGAAATGATTACACATGTCCCGATGGCTGTAAAACCTGATACAACGGATGTTCTGGTTATAGGTGCAGGAGATGGGGGAGTATTAAGAGAACTGATAAAATATCCCACTATTAAGAGGATAGATGTTTCGGAAATTGATGAAGAAGTAGTTGCAGTATGCAAAGAATTCTTGCCTAATACTGCATGTGGATTTGAAGACAAAAGAGTAAATATATATTACCAGGACGGAATGAAATTCATTAGAAGACATATAGAAGAATATGATTTGATTATTGTTGATTCAACGGATCCTTTTGGACCTGGAGAAGGACTTTTTACAAAAGAATTTTACGGTAACTGCTTTAAAGCATTGAAAGAGGATGGGATTATGGTTAATCAACATGAAAGCCCCTTCTATGAAGAAGATGCTGCGGCAATGAAAAGAGCTCATAAAAGGATATTTGATTCTTTCCCATTAAGCAAGGTATATCAGGCTTTTATCCCTACATATCCTTCAGGACATTGGCTTTTCGGATTTGCATCTAAAAAGCTTCATCCGGTACATGATATGAACCCTCAAAAATGGGAAGCTCTTGGCATTAAAACACGCTACTATAATACAAACCTGCATAAAGGTTCTTTTTATCTGCCAAATTACGTAGAGGAGATGTTGGAAAATGTCGAATAATGCAAACGGCTTTATGGGTTGTACTTCAAGTTATGAGGAAGCAAAAATAGTAATCTATGGTGCTCCTTTTGATAATACTACATCATACAGACCAGGAACAAGATTTGGAAGCAGTGCTATCAGGAGCGAATCATTTGGAATAGAGGATTATTCCGTATATCAGGATTTAAGTTTATCTGACTTCAAAATACATGATGCATTTGATATTGAACTTCCTTTTGGTGACACAAAAAAAGCACTGTACATGATTGAAGAAATGTCAAGAAGTGTAGTTGGTGATTCAAAGATACCAGTACTTTTAGGTGGAGAGCACCTTGTAAGTTATGCGGCTATAAAGCCATTAGTTGAAAAATATCAAGACCTTGTAATTGTTCACTTTGATGCACACGCTGATTTGAGAGATGATTATCTAGGACAGAAACTTTCACATGCGACAGTAATGAGAAGGATATGGGAAATAACAGGAGATGATAGGATTTATCAGTTCGGAATTAGAAGCGGTGAAAAATCTGAGTTTGAATTTGCTGATAAACATACTAATATGTATAAGTTTGATTTGGATTCTGTTAAGGATGTAAAAGAAAAACTTAAAGGAAAACATGTTTATCTGAGTTTGGATCTTGATGTGCTGGATCCTGCATTTTTTAGCGGGACAGGAACACCTGAACCGGCAGGGGTAAGCTTTAAGGAGCTTTTAAATGCAGTTTTGGAACTGAAGGGGTTAGAAGTTGTTGGATGTGATATAGTTGAATTATCACCACACTACGACCATTCAGGAGCATCTACAGCAGCAGCATGCAAGATAACAAGAGAGATTTTAATCATGATAGGGGGTAATTGTAATGAGTAAAGTATTAATAATCGGATGTGGCGGAGTTGCTAATGTTGCAATAAGGAAATGTTGTCAGAATTACGAAGTATTTCCGGAAATTATGATTGCAAGCAGAACTAAAAGTAAATGTGATGATTTAAAAAAGAAACTGGAAAATGAGAAAACTATTATACATACTGCAAAAGTTGATGCTGATAATGTCAAAGAGTTAGTAGCTTTAATAAATTCATTTAAACCTGATACAGTTTTAAATCTCGCTCTTCCATATCAGGATTTGACGATAATGGACGCATGTCTTGCAACAAAAACAAATTATGTTGATACAGCGAATTATGAACCGGTTGATACAGCAAAGTTTGAGTACAAATGGCAGTGGGAATATAACGAAAGATTCAAAGAAGCTGGAATAACGGCACTCTTAGGGAGCGGATTTGACCCAGGAGTAACATCAGTTTTTTCAGCATATGCTCAGAAACATTATTTTGATGAAATTAATTATATCGATATACTTGATGCGAATGCAGGTGATCATGGATATCCGTTTGCTACCAACTTCAATCCGGAGATTAATATAAGGGAAGTTACAGCAAAGGGTTCTTACTTTGAAAATGGTGATATGATAGAAACAGAACCTATGGAGATAAAAAGGGTATATGATTTTCCTCAGATAGGTCCTAAGGATATGTATCTTTTACATCATGAAGAAATTGAAAGCCTTGCTAAATATATTAAAGGAGTAAAGAGAATCCGCTTTTTTATGACTTTTGGGCAAAGCTATCTTACTCACCTTAAGTGTTTGGAGAATGTCGGCATGACCTCTATTGAACCTATAGATTACAATGGAATGAAGATAGTTCCTTTACAGTTTTTAAAAGCACTCTTGCCTGACCCTGCTTCACTTGGTCCCAGAACAAAAGGAAAGACCAATATAGGGTGTATATTTAGAGGCATAAAAGATAATAAAGAAAAAACACTTTATATTTACAACGTGTGTGATCATGAAGAAGCATACAAAGAGGTTGAAAGTCAGGCAATATCATACACCACAGGAGTTCCTGCAATGATAGGAACTATG
>JAQVAJ010000281.1 GCA_028690885.1 Clostridia bacterium | reverse complement strand
AAAATTGACTAATTTAAAACTTTTTCAACAAATATCCTTGCAATTACCGGATCAAACTGACTGCCGGCATTTGTTAATATTTCTTCTTCTGCTTCTAGTTTTGTTTTTGCTTTACTATATGGCCTGTCTTGGGTCATTGCATCATACGAATCTACTACAGCAATAATTCTTGACAAAAGCGGTATTTCTTTTTCTTTCAGTCCCTGAGGATAACCTAATCCATCCCATCTTTCATGATGGCTAAGAATATATTCTGATATGTGCATTAAATCAGGTGCTACTTGTGTTATCCTATAACCTACTTCAGGGTGCTTTTTAATCTCTTTCCACTCTTCTTTACTGAGTTTTCCTGGTTTAGTAAGAATATTTTTATCTATACTGATTTTTCCAATATCATGTAAATTAGATAATAATTCCAAAGCGATAAGTTCTTCTTCTGGAAGACCTAATTCTTTACCAAGTTTTCTTGAAAGAACAGCCATTCTTTCTGCATGTTCTTCAGTTTCATAACTTTTTTCAAACATCGTTTTTTTAATGGAACTAAGTATTGCGCTATGCTGACTTTTATACTCAAACATCTTCTGACGATACATATTTTCCTCAGCCTGCTGATATACTTTTTCTAATGTATCATCAATAGAGCTCTTTGTAGCGCAACCTAATGAAATATTTGCGTAAAACATACTTTTCATATCATTCATATGCTCATTACAGTCATGAGTAATCTGTTTAATTAAGTTGTATGCAGTCTTATTATCTGTTTTTGGAAGAAGAATAACGAATTCGTCTCCTCCTATTCGAGCAACAACCCCTTTATCTGAGCAGCATTTGCTTAAGATATCAGCAATCTCTTTTATCGCCATATCCCCAAAACCATGACCTAATGAATCATTAACAAGCTTTAATCCGTTTATATCACCAATTATAATCGATATAGGTAAGTTTTCTTTTTTATCTATTTCTGCATATGCATTTTCCAAGTAAAGTCTGTTATACAAGCCTGTAAGTATATCATGATGGTTCAGGTAAATAATCTGATCTTGTTTTACTTTTCTTTCTGTAATATCCCTGCTTACACCAATTAATCCAACACAGTTTCCATTTGCATCAAAATATGGATTCTTTATAGTTTCAAAATAAGTAACAGAATCTCCTCTGTGTGCTATATCTTCAAATACTGCTTTTTTCAGATTATTAATCACATCCTTATCTGATTCCACATAAGTGTCAGCGAAATCCTTACTGAATATCTGATAATCATTTTTACCTATTATTTCTTTTTCTGTCATTCCATGAAATTCTGCAAATGCTTTATTACATCCGGTATATCTGAAATTGATATCTTTATAAAATATATGGTCCGGCATAGAGTCGGTTAGTGACTTAATTAAAAATTGCCTGTTACTGTTTTCTATATACAGGTTTTTATATTCAAGATTTGACTTTTTAAGTTCTTCATTAGAAAACTCAGCATCCTGTTTGGCCATATCAGTTTCCTTAAGAGCTTTGAAAATCATCAGATAGATTGCAAACCCAGTCACAATAACATAAAGAAGGCCTTTTAAAATACTTGTTAGCATAAATTTTGATGCATCCTGTATAATAGTCTGGGATAATAAATCAGATAATATTATCCATGCAGAACTTATCAGCATATAGAGTACTGTTATCTTTAAAGCCTTTGCTTTTGCAAATAACACTGACTCCTTGTAGGAATTCTTAGACTTTTTATGATCATTACTCATATTTACCCCGTATAAAAGCATTTATTGAGAATACTTACATTTTCATTATATATCCAGACATTTACTAAAACAACATATTAACATTGAAAAATATTCACAAATGAATAAAATCACAAGGTGTCCTTATATTAGGTCAATTAATCAAATAGTTATCTGGCTTCGTTTGTTGTATAAAGTTCTATACCCAAAATATAAAGAACAGAAAACTGCCATACAGACTACTGCACTTATGGCAATAAGTATAGAAATCTGATACAGAATTGCTGTCATAGGCATGGTTCCAGATAATATTTGTCCAGTCATCATACCAGGCAATGATATTATACCCATACCAAGCATAGAGTTCAGTGTTGGTAGTATAGCCGTCTCTAAAGCACTGTTAACAAAAGGAATCAATATCTTATTAGGGGTAACACCAATATTTATTAATGTATCTATTTTGCTTCTTTGAGTTTTTACATTTTCATTAAATGTCTTCAAACCCAGTGATACGCCCGTCATAGCATTTCCCATAATCATCCCGCTTATGGGTATAGTATACTGGGGATTGAAAAAATTGACTCCGACAACTGCTAAAATGAAAAACAATATAACTCCGATTCCTGTTAATGAAAGTGATGCTCCAACAACAATCTTGAACTTCTTATTAAGTCCTTTATTTCTTGAAAGGACAGTATATATTGAAAAAGCAATCATGGCTACTATATATCCAACTGTAAATAAAGGATGAGGATTTTTAAATATGTATGTCAGTACAAGCCCTGCAAGCACAAGCTGTACTGTCATTCTTACACTTGCAATAAGCAAGAGTTTTATCTGATTTATCTTCCTGTTTTTCATTATTACCAATATCACAACTAATAAAAGATACACTAATGCAAACTGAAATATATCAAGCTGAACGATTCCATCCATTACTCTTCACCCCCATTTAAGTTAATACAATCATCAGAATAAAGTTTAGCCAGTTCTGTGCTGTGGGAAACGATAATTAATGATATATCTTTCTCAATACAGAAATTCTTAACATTTCTAATCAGTATGCCTGCATTCGCTTCATCTAATGCGCTTGTCGGTTCGTCAAGCATAATCACTTTTGGCATAAATGAAAGACATATTGCCAGATATATTCTCTGTCTTTCACCTCCTGACATGTTCTGACAGTCCATATCAAGGTTAAAATCTGCAAGACACAATTTAAGATACTGCTTCATTGTGTCCTCATCAGGTTTTGTCATATCTCTATATGAGTAGAATTCGTAAAAATTATCTCTTATACTCATATCAAAAAGATAAGTTGACTGATTTACCAATATCACCTGTTTCCTATGTTCAATAGGATCGTAATCATCAACTAATTTATCCATATATTTCACTTGCCCTTTTTCAGCTGATTTTGATCCGTTGAGAAGCTTTAACAAAGTACTTTTCCCTGTTCCGCTTTTCCCGCATATAAAGGTTGTTTTCCCTTTTTGTATATTCAAATCAGGATACTTTATAATCCCAAGATATTCCACAGAGCGAATTTCAAATAGATGCATACGACCCCCTTTTCCATAACACGACAAAATTAATAATCTAAATTATTGTATCATAAGTAATTTCCTTACAATAGCCTATAATAGAGAAATTAATGTAGATAATATCAACATATTTTGCAAATTATAGCAATAATGTATTGTATTTAACATTTAATGATGTATAATAGTAGATAGTAGCACTCGCTACTTTATAATTTTACATAACAGAATAAGGAGGATACCAAATGCCAACTACACAA
>JAQVAJ010000280.1 GCA_028690885.1 Clostridia bacterium | reverse complement strand
AGGTTTTTTATCGAGGGAATAAGAATAGACCCCTTGTATCTGTTTAACACTGATATAAAGCTTTCAAGGCTTATAGCACTTATTAGCGCGATATTCTTTGGTTCTATGCTGATATTGATTTCTATACTCAGATCAAAAGACAAAAAACTATTTCTGAAATCGCTGATTGACGAAGAAGATGTCCTTGTTGGTCAGTCAGATTATAAAGAATTACTTGTTGATAGAGACACATTTGTCCCTGAAGATCATCCAGTTACAAATACTTCAGGCCAATCAAGTAATTCAGATAATGGAAATGCAGAAATAAATAAAAAGACTATAACTGATGATATTTCAACTGATGAATCAAAGACTGAATCTGTTGACAAAAAATAAGTTAAAGTTATAATTAGACAAGTCGGGGTGTGGCTCAGTTTGGTAGAGTACTTGAATGGGGTTCAAGGGGTCGCAAGTTCGAATCTTGTCACTCCGACCAATATAATCGATTATCCCATGATAATCGATTTTTTTAGGAGGAATAATGAAAAAAGAGATTAAAACATTGATGAAACATGCAGAAGATTTTGGATTTACTCATTCAGGTGAACTTAATTTAGATTCATTAGTATTTATGCCTGAAGTCAGACAAATGTGCAATTCTGATTTATGTAAAAGTTACAATAAAAACTGGATGTGTCCACCAGCAATAGGCACATTGGAAAATGCAGCATTAAGAGTGAAAAATTATAATTTTGGTATGATTGTCCAAACAACAGCTTTAATGGAAGATGAATTTGACTATGATACAATTCATAACACTGAAATTAAACATAAAAACAATTTTATGAAATTAGTTGATAATCTTAAAAGTAAATATTCTGATATATTACCTATGAGTGCCGGCACTTGTTCAATATGCAATGAATGTTCATATCCAGATGAACCATGCAGATTTCCAAATAAGGCAATTGGTTCAATGGAATCATATGGTTTATGGGTAAGCAAAGTTTGTGAATTATCAAATATTCCTTATTATTATGGAAAAAATACTTTAACTTTTACTAGTTGCTATTTATTAAATTTGCATAATATAGATATTTTAGACAAAATTACATGAAATTAGGTATTAGTAATATGAATTTACATATTTACCTTTATTTTTTTTTAAAGTAATAATATAATAAGTGCAAAGTCAATTGACTTCGATTTTTATGTAATACAAAAGAAAGCCTGGTATGCAAATGATAAATGAGATCGAGCTTTTAGAGAACAATAAGATATATGTTGCTGGAGTTATTGCTAAAACCCCTGTATTCAATCACCAGATATATGGTGAATCATTTTATAACGTTATATTAGAAGTACAACGTTTAAGCAAACAAACTGATATGGTGCCTATTCTTATATCTGATCATTTACTGGATATTGATTTACTTAAACCTAAAGTAATGCTCGAAGTACATGGACAAGTGCGTTCATATAATAATATTGATAAAGCAGACAAAAAAAGACTTGTTGTTAATATATTTGCAAGAGAAGCAAAAATAATAGAAAGCTTTAAGGATATAGATAATTTTAATGATGTATTTTTTGATTCATTTATTTGCAAAGATCCGAATTTCAGAGTTACACCATTTGGTAGAGAAATCTGCGATCTTTTGGTAGCTGTAAATAGAGCTTATAAGAAAAGTGATTATATACCTTGTATATGCTGGGGACGAAATGCCCGTTATTGCGAGAATATGGCAATTGGAACACATCTGAAAATTTGGGGAAGATTTCAAAGTCGTGAATATGAAAAAAAAGATCACTACGGTAATATAATAACAAAAACCGCCTATGAGGTATCTGTAATAAAACTTGAAAAAGTAGAGGATGATAATGAAAATATTTCTTGATGATTGTATTAGTTTTGCAAAAAATGATGACTATTATAAAATGTTGGAAAATGCAAAAAAAGCTAATGAATTGCTTAAAAGCAAAAAAGGTAGAGGATCAGATTATTTAGGCTGGCTGGATTTACCAAACCAAATAACAACAGATGAGATAAAAGATATAAAACAAACGGCAGAAAAAATTAAAAATCAATCAGATGTTTTGATAGTTATTGGTATAGGAGGATCGTATCTTGGATCCAGAGCTGCAATAGAAGCATTAACAGATACAAAAAATATTGAAGGAACAGAGATTCTTTATGTGGGGAATAACATTTCTGGTAAATATATTGAATCAATATTGAAATATATTAGTAACAAAGATTACTCAATTAATGTTATAAGTAAATCAGGAACAACAACAGAACCTGCAATTGCATTTCGTATATTTAAAAACGAAATTGAAAAAAAATATAAAGATAAAGCAAAGGACAGAATATTCGTTACAACTGATAAAGAAAAGGGAAGTTTACGCCAGATAGCAAATGATTTGGGTTATAAGACTTTTGTAATTCCAGATGACATTGGGGGTAGATACAGTGTATTAACTCCATGTGGACTGTTGCCTATGGCTGTTGCAGGAATTGATATTGATATGATGCTTAAAGGTGCAAAATACTCAATGGATAATCATGAAGAAGAGTGTTTACAATATGCAGCTGCTAGAAATCTCATGTATTCAATTGGAAAAACTATTGAAATTACAGTAAATTATGAACCTTCACTTCATTATCTTACAGAATGGTGGAAACAGCTTTTTGGAGAATCTGAAGGGAAAGAGAATAAAGGTATATTCCCGTCAGGTGTAGATAATACAACCGATCTGCACTCAATGGGTCAATATATTCAAGAAGGAATAAGGAATATTTTTGAAACTGTTCTATTTATAAGTGATGATATGTCAAAAATCTCGATTTCTGAAGCATCTGATAACTTAGATGATTTAGATTATATTAAAGGAAAGTCCTTACAATATGTGAATGAAAAAGCGATGCAAGGAACAAAACTTGCACATGTAAATGGTCACGTTCCAGTTATTTTACTTGAAATTGAAAAGATGAATGCATTTAATTATGGTTCTTTGGTGTATTTCTATGAAAAAGCATGTGGAATAAGCGGATATATTTTGGGTATAAATCCCTTTGATCAGCCAGGGGTTGAAGCATACAAAAAAAATATGTTTAAATTATTAGGAAAATCAGGATATTGATATGAGTGAAATAAGAGAAAATAATATTAAAAAGAATAATAGACCAAAAACAAGAAAACTAAGCAATAAAGGCATTATAATAATATCAGTTGCAGTGTTGCTTATTCTATGTATAATAATATCATTATTGATATTTTATGATATTATGCATAACTCTATTTATGAAACACCTGATGCAACATCAAGTCAAAATATTGAAATAATTACATTGCCTCCATTAGAAACAGAATCTGAACAACCAACACAGACAGCAGAACCGACAGAAGACGTCAAGTATAAACCTGTGGATGATATAGAATATATTTTGCTTTTTGGATTAGCAGAATATAATCTTGCAGATACTATTTGGATAGCTGTTATAAATAAAACAGATAATACAGTAAATATTTTAAGTATACCAAGAGATACA
>JAQVAJ010000279.1 GCA_028690885.1 Clostridia bacterium | reverse complement strand
TTCTTAGTAGTTTCAGTTACAGTAGGCGCTTCTGAGTTATATAAGAACCAGCAGATGAGCAGGCTTCATAATGAGATATCACATGAATACTATTTTCCAGTATCTATAGTTGTTCCTGGGTACAATGAGGAAATAACGATATGTGATACTGTAAATTCATTATTAAATTTGGAATATAAGCTTTATGAAATAGTTATAGTAGATGATGGATCTAAAGATAATACATCCAAAGTTTTGATTGATACTTTTAAAATGAAAAGAGTAAGAAGAAAGATAAAAAAGAGCATAAGATGTCAGGAAGAAGAATTCGTGTATGAATCGTATGGGTATAAAGTTCCTATAGTATTGATAAGAAAGAAAAACGGAGGCAAGGCGGATGCTCTGAATATGGGTATAAATGCATCCCGCTACCCCTATTTTATCTGTATGGATGCTGACTCGATGCTGCAGCATGATGCACTAGAAAGAATAGTAAAACCTGTTCTGACTGATGAGAATCTTATAGCATGCGGAGGGCTTGTGCGCATTGCAAATGGTGTTGTTTTAGAAAATGGAAGAGTCAAGAAATATGGGATGCCCAAAAAAATGGTTACAGCAATGCAGGTTCTGGAATATGAAAGGTCTTTTCTTGCCTCAAGAATATTATTTGATATGTTTAATGGGAATATGATAATTTCCGGAGCTTTTGGATTATTTAAAAAGGATATCGTAATTGCAGTAGGCGGATATGACCATGGGACAATGGGGGAGGATATGGAACTTGTTGTAAGGCTTCATGTTTTCTGCAAAAAAAACAACATACCATATACTATAAAATATGAACCCGAAGCGGTATGCTGGAGTCAGGCTCCAGAAAGTATGTCAGACTTAAAAAAACAGAGAAGAAGATGGCATCTCGGGCTTTTTCAGAGTTTAAGCAAGCATAGTCAGGTTCTTTTAAGTACTAAGTATGGTGCATTAGGTACTGTTTCATATATGTACTTTGTAATTTTTGAACTAATGTCTCCATATATTGAGATTTTCGGGTTATTTTCAGTTATCATAATGTATTTTCTTGGTATGATATCGTTAAGAGTAATAATAATGTTTTCTGTACTTTCAATTCTTTTTGGAGCAGTACTGACTCTGTCAGCATTCTTTTCAAGGATACATACTCAGAATGTAAAGCTTTCCTCAAAAGATGTATGGAAAGCCATATGGGCTTGCATATATGAGAGTGTTTGGTTTAGGGTAATTCTTGCATTCACACGTATGACAGCATTTATAGGATACAAGAAGAAAAAACTGCAATGGGGAAAAATAAAGAGGGTTAAGCTTAATCAATGATGTAAAATATATATAAAGGATATATGGGTAAAGTTATGATTTCATTTAGAGGTATTAAAAAAGAATTATTCGGATATTCGAAAAAAGATGTTATGAACTACATTGAGATGTTAAACGAGGATCTTAATACCAAGCTTTCAGATAAAGACAGACAGGTAAAGGAAGTTATTGAGCAGAATAACATACTACTAAAAAGACTGGAAAAACTGGAAAAGACTCAGGATGAAATTGCATATGCAATCATTCAGGCTAAAAAGTCTGCAGATTTAATAGTAAATGATGCTAACAAGCAGGCTGAAAAAATATTGAAAGATACAAAAGAAAACAAGCAAAAGCAGGAAAGTGAATATAATGAATATATTGAACAAATAATTAAATTTAAAAAACAGATGACAAGAATACTGAAAAGCTTTGTCAAAGAAGCAGAAAATATTAAGAAGGAATGTGACGAAGCTTGCAGAGTATCCTTTGGGAGGGAGCATGAATAGAAGAGCGATAATCATATCTGTTATCATTATACTTCTTCTTAGCGTACATACTTTTTCTGGTATTGCATTGGGAGAAGATTTTGTAATGAGTCAGATAGACAAAGAGACTGTTCAGAATTATCCTGTAATATATGTAGCAATAGAAAAAGCAAGTTTCCCTTTTGAGTTCTATAACAATTATGAAAAACAATACGAAGGGGTAATAGTTCAGATATTGAAAAAAGTCTCCTATCTTACAGGATTCAAATTTGAGTACATATATACTAAAAACTCCAATGAGACTCTGCAATTTGCACATAATCTACAGACTGATATAACTACATCATTTGTAAGACCATATTCAGGATTTAAAGCCAGCAGGGAAATTGCAAGTTTTGATGGTAATATAATTGCAGTACAGTACACAAGCAGAATGCCGAATCAAGCAATTGAACTCATGAATAGAGCTATTGATACAATATCACAAGAACAGATAGTATCAATAATTTCAAGCCAAGCAGTAAAGTATGAAAAAATGTTTGATGACACCAAACTGAATACAGTTATAGCTACTTCAGTTGCGGTTGTTTCAATAACAGCATTAGTATCAGCATTTACAGCTTATAAAAAGTGCAAAAAACTCAAACAGCAATTCCTTAACACAGACAAGTTGACAGGCTATCCAAACTTAACTGGCTTAAAGTCTATAACGGATATAACTATAAGTTCACTGAATATAAGCTCATATTGTATGGTTAACTTCGTTGTTTCTAATTTGGATAATATAAGAGAGACTTTCGGATATGCTGAAGCAAATAAAGTGCAGGTGGATATAGCTTTAATTATAGATGAGTATGTCTATAATAACGAAATATTAGCAAGAGCTGATAATGATGATTTCATCTTGTTATTACAGTTTACTGAAAAACCTGAGATGGCTCTTAGAATTAAGAAGATTATTGATGCCATCAATGATAAGTTTGACATAAAGAAATCAGAATATCCGGTAGTTTTAAGTATTGGCATATATACCCCTAAGTATGAAGAAGTAAATATGGATATGCTTATGCAGAAATCTTTACAAGCAAGAAGATTTGTAAAGGAAACAGATGAAATAAGATTCCTGTTTTTTGATGAGACTGCTCACATTGTTACCATAGAAGAGAATCTTTTACAGCAGGAATTTACTACAAGCATGGAAAAAGAGGATTTTCTTATTTATATTCAACCCAAGATATCTTTAAAGGATAACAGCATATGTGGAGGAGAGATTTTATCAAGATGGTATAACCCAAGAAGAGGGCTTATACGCCCTGGTGAGTATATACCGGTATTTGAAAAAAGCGGATCAATTATCGCTTTTGATATGTATATGTTTGAAAAAGCCTGCAAGTTAATTGCGAAAAGCATGAAAGAGGGAAAAAGAGTTGTTCCTGTTGCTATAAACTTTGCACGATCTCATTTTGCAGATATAAAATTCTGTGATGATATTCTGGATATTGCACAAAGATATGAAGTGCCTGCTAGTTTGTTAAATATTGAAGTTACTGAAAGTATAATATCAGAAAATAAGAAAATTATGATAGAAATAGTTAAAAGACTTAAAGAATATGGTTTTACCATTTCTCTAGATGATTTCGGGACAGGTTACGCCTCTTTTTCTGACCTCTCAAGTTTTACTATAGATTATTTAAAGCTTGATAAGAGTCTGCTCTATAATCTGGATAATAGTAGAACAAAGAAGATGATTAAAGGAATAA
>JAQVAJ010000278.1 GCA_028690885.1 Clostridia bacterium | reverse complement strand
GTTGATTCGGTTACGCTATACCTTGTGTCCACCGCAGGCAACAACGCGCTTAATTTTGGACATAGCGGGTTTTACATATGCTTTTTTCATTACGGCAATCCTCCTTTCCAAATCCCGTCAAAGACAATAGAGAGCTATATTAATAAGAAGGTTTTAGGAACTTGAAACATTCATTAATCGTACTATCTAACATACGATTAATAATTTTTTTTCCTTTATCTTTTGTCGCAGCAGAAGGGTAGCCCAAATTCCCAACATAACCTTGAGGTAATTTATTTTCTTTATGGAATAAGTATTTTTTAAAATCATCAAACTGTATGTCATGTTCTCGAACCGATTCCATTTTTACTTTTTCGGGATACAAAAACAATGCAACTGATGTTTCAGCTTCACAAGCATGTCTAATTGAAGATTGCTTCTCTAGTATATCTGAATATTCAATTTCAGAAACATCGTACAATTTAATGTCATCGGAAATATTTTCCATCGCTTGGATATGGAAAGGATCACCATGATATGTTAATAGCAAAAAGTGTTTAACACCTTGCTGTTTCCACCAATCCGTTATTGATACTATTGTTTCCGTTAAAGTTTCAGGTTTTATAGATGTTGTCCCCGCTAAATGTACATCGCATGGCAGATTAACACCATAGTTTAGAGTAGGTGTAATCAAGGCATTAGTTTTTTTAGATAGGATGTTAGCTATATATTCTACTATAAAAATATCATTGCCAAGCGGCAAATGGTATCCATGCTGTTCGCAAGTCCCTACTGGAATTATCAAATTATCGTTCACTTCCAATATATATTTCTCGACCTCATTCCAAGTCATATCAGCCATTAACATTTACTTTGCCTCCTAATAAATATTTGTTTAATTCAATCGTTCTTTCTTTGATACTGCGAAATTACCCTATTGCATACTCTCTACAAAAACTATTGGTCTGTGCGTCCTACGGTAACTTTTCTAAAATTTCCAAACCAATCGTCGATCTCCTGATCCCGCCCATAAATTCAATCTCTACAATCGCTTGCCGCCTGCGCGGATGAACTTCCTTTATAATGCTTTCTTGCCCTTTGAAATGACCATCAGTAATGACGATGCGATCTCCTTTTATAAATCCGACCGAAGTTTCAACACAATCCTTGCCTTGCCACAAACAATCTATCGCCGCCCGTTCTTCATTCCGCATCGCAGCATCATTGGTATCAACATAGCACAGAAGCCGTATGATTGATTTAGACTGTAGCGAATTTCAACATTTCGACATATACTCATTTAGTATGATAGTTTGAACTTATTATATATATTTTACTATTTTTGAAACATATTCGCTTTCTAAAATATAAATTTCATTAAGCAATTTCTTAACGTATTCAAGATTATTAAGACAATATATTTTACTGATATGTGCTTTAATTAGAATATTTTTTATTAAATCCCATTTTTCAGAAATATTAAATAAAACAATATTAAAATAAGCATTCTCAAAAAAATTTTTATTTCTATATCCTTCAGCTAATTTATAAGTTTTGTTATATAATAACAAATGTCCCAAATCATTTACATCATTCAATGCATTAAAAAAAAATTTTTCAGAAAACAATATTTCATTATATGTTTCTATTCCTTTCTCTAATACATCCAATCCTATTATCATTTTGGTAATATTATTCTTCAATTTATTAAAGAATATGTCCTTGCAGTAAGTAATATTCACCTTTGCTGTGTCGTATTGCTTATAAACAATATAATCATCTTCCATAGAGAAATCAAGAAAATTGCTACATATTGCCAACTTTAAATAGTAATCTGAAATAATTGTGTTATAACAACCAATAGTTGTTTGATTGTCAATAACATTATAAAAGCCATTTATAAATGAGCATACTGCGATATAATGCTCAGAATGTTGTTTTTTAAAAATTGAAGAAAAGGGTAAATAATATTGATCTACTTTTATAATAGCAGATTTATTATTAGATATTGCCTCCTTCACTTTAAAATAAACATTGTCTTCAATTCTTTCGAGTAAAATCCCATATCTCAAACATATTTCATCAAGATCAATGCTCATACAGTTAACACATAGTGTTAAGCCTCTATAATCTGTTCTATTGTCATAAAAAAATATATCTTCGGCAATCATTGCAATATGAGTGTTTTCATTAAGATGATTTACTAATGTGAAAAAAGGATTATAAAAACATGTCTTATAATAAACATCATTAAACATAACCATATTATATTTCTCATTATCGTATTTGTTCATTACTATCAGTATTTTTGTATATAACCTTCAACTCTCATATCTTTTAAACTCAAACATTTAGTATTAATAGCAATTTGTTATTAAATCATTATCCTTTCAAATCTCATAAGTGGCTAATCAACTGAACTGTTGATATCAGAAAGACCCTTTTCTCTTTTGATAACAAAAACTCATTTCTTTGAATTAACTGACTTTTTACATATAAGCAAGCTTTATCTCTTCGAAATTTCTTTTTAGTTCGCCGACCATATCTGTGTTCTCCCATGCGACACTTAAATCCTCACGTCCCATATGCCCATAAGATGCAAGAGCTTTATATATTGGTTTTCTTAAATTAAACTTTTTTATAATTGCTCCAGGTCGTAGATCAAAAAGCTTTTGTACAGCTATAGCAATTATATTATCAACACAAATTCCAGTTCCAAATGTGTCAACCATAACTGATATTGGATGTGCAATCCCAATAGCATATGATATCTGTATCTCGCATCGCTTTGCTAATCCCGCTGCTACAACGTTTTTAGCTATATATCTTGCAGCATATGATGCTGTTCTGTCGACTTTCGTCGGATCTTTACCGGAAAAAGCTCCTCCTCCATGTCTTGAATATCCTCCATATGTATCGACTATAATTTTACGTCCTGTAAGACCGGTATCTCCCTGAGGACCTCCAATAACAAATCTCCCCGTCGGATTTATATATATTTTAGTATCTTCATTCATCATTTTCTCAGGAATAATAGGTTCTATAACATATTTATTTATATCTTTATATAGCACAGTCATATTCACTGTATCCAAGTGTTGTGTTGAAATAACTATAGTATCTATATGTTTAGGAACACCATTTATGTACTCTACTGAAACCTGTGTTTTCCCGTCAGGGCAAAGATAGGGTAGTTCTCTTGATTTCCGTACTTCCGCAAGCTGTTTCGCTAATTTATGTGCAAGAGAGATTGGTAAAGGCATCAATTCTTGAGTCTCATCACATGCATATCCAAACATCATACCTTGATCACCAGCTCCAATTAAATCATCTTCTTCTATTGAACCAGACTTCTTCTCTTTGGATTGATTTACACCAAGAGAGATATCTGGAGATTGTTCATTGATAGAGGTTGTTACAGCACAGGTATTCCCATCAAACCCCTGATTAGGACTATCATATCCAATCTCTTTCACTACATTACGTACTATCTTCGGAATATCAATATAACAAGTCGTGCTTATTTCTCCCATTATATGGATTTGCCCTGTAGTACAGCATGTTTCACAAGCCACTCGAC
>JAQVAJ010000277.1 GCA_028690885.1 Clostridia bacterium | reverse complement strand
TACAAATACCTGAAAAGCATGGAATAAAACACCTGCAGCCTCAAACTTGGTATACTCTTTAGCACAAACATAAAGAAAGCCTCCCTGTAAACGGAGAGGCTTTCCTGTTAGTTGCCGCTTTGGCCGTCTTATTTTTTGCCGAGTCCGGGGCATTGGAATGAATTCCCCTAACCTTACATATTTCATTTACAACGTCGTAGTTTGGCGCAGTGAACAGAACTCATGTAATTTCTTTAATTTTGTAATCTTATTATTTCAAGTAAGCCACACTCCTTGTATTCAATTTTTAAATACAAGAAGATGCTCTGGAATTACTATTTCTTAAGACAAAAAGGCATGACATATAAGCTATAAAATAGGAGAGCCGGATTTCTCCGGCTCAACATGCGGTACGAGCCGCCCGAAGCGTAACACATCCCTATTCAATACAAAAATAGAATATAATAATGAATGTCCTAAACGTGATTGGCAGTCAAACAAGTAAAAGACGTATTTACTTAACAGGGATAACACCATTTGGCTTTGGAGGGGAGTCCCACCCGTCAAAGGGTAAACGTTCTCCGTTGTATCCTTCTTTGATCAACAAATTCACCTCTTCTTCTCCTTCATATACAATGATGGAACCGTCCATGTATTCTATGGAGATTTCATATATCACAAGTTTTCGGGCAGAATAATTATAAATCATAGCACTCCACTTACCTCCGCACAACGTTTCCCCCGGCTCATAGGGACCGGTGTCCTTGCCGGCAAAGTAATACGAATCACGTACAGTGCACATCACCTTATCCCCTACAGCATTCAAAGCATATCCTCTCCAAATAAAATACTTTATTGTCTTATCAATCAGGTTGGAATAAGCCACCACGGCATCGCAGCCCCCAACCGTATTCGGATCCCTCAGGTAAGCGTACGTAATTTCCACAGCTCTGTAAAATGAATCTTGCCGGACAGTCAACGTGGCTGTACTACTACCGGAAGAAAAAACTATTTCCCCCGTTCTGTCATCCAGTGACAAATTCTTTTCAACCTGGATCATCAATGATTCTCCACTGCTTCCCGCCGTCTTATCAAATGAAACCCAATCTGCGGTCTCATCAATTTTCCAATCCAGTCCGTTGGTAGTAACAACAATTTCAACCGCTTCACCTTTATATTTGGCTGATAGTTCGGCCTTCGATAGTGCAATAGTTGGCTCTGCCCCCTCCTGAATAATCTGTAAAGTTTCCGTTTTTGCACCGGCAGAAAACAATATAGAGGCTGCCCTTTCATTTGTTATAGTATTCTCTTCCACTGTTACTGTGATTTCAGCGTTATCATTCCCAGAAGAGGGTGCAATATGAATCCATTCAGGAACCCCTGTCACTTCCCATTCTGCATCATTTACAACCAGTAACACAATAAAAGTACTTTCACTCGCTGTCAACTCAACCTCGTGGGTATCTATGGATAGTATCACCTCGGCAGCATCCTGTACAATTTCTAAAACAGCGGACGCATTACCGGCATAAAAAATTATTTCAGCAGAACGAATTTTTGCCAATGCATTTTCATCTACTTCAATAGTTATTGTGACACTATTATCTCCTTCAGCCTGATCTAAAGAAATCCATTCCGGTATCTCGCCAACAAACCAGGCGGCATCATTAGTAACAACTTGTAGTGTAAAAGAGGTCTCTGACGCGGGAACATTGTGGATTGATTTGTCCAAAGAAATTGTAGCTACAGAACCTTCCTGTTCAACTACCAATTCTCTGGTAATATCTCCTGCTGAAAAAACAATGGCAGCGCTTCTTTTGTTTACTGAAGGATTTGCAGCAATTACAATCTGTATTTCGGCACTTTCATTGCCGCTGTCCGGCGTTATGGAAATCCATTCAGGGACATCGTTCGCCATCCAGGATGCATTGTTTGTGTTGACTGACAAAGCAACCATGTTTTCTTCATAACCGACTTTTATATATTCTTTATCGATCTCAAGAGTGGCACTTGCGGCAGCCTGTTTAACATTCAATTGCGCGCTGGCCGACTCGGCAAAAAAAGTCACGGAAGCCGCCCTTTCCACTGCCATGGAATTTTTCTTCACACTCACATTTACAGAAGTGCTTCCTGTTCCACTTAATGGAGATAATGTCATCCAATCCGGCACTTCACCCACTGTCCAGGGAGCCCCATTGGTTGAGACATTCAGGGAAAAAGTCTCCCCTTCTACTGCTGTCTGGACATTTGTTTTATCCAAAGTAATTGAAGGGGCAGCCCCGGCTTGTTCAATTTCAATGGTTTTTGATAAACCGGCAGAAGATACCGTTACCGTAGCACTCCTGTCTTTGACATCCTTGTTTTCCAAGGCGGTAATAGTAACGTCTGCTACACCTTCTGTTCCTTGTGTAACGGAAAGCGTAAGAAAAGAATTGCCAGATAACACCGCGCTCCAATTGTTATTGCATGATATTGAAAACATTTGCTTCCCCCCGCCAGCCGTGAAATCTACGGTTGAAGGAGTAACTGTCAGAAAAGGCTCTTTCTCACACCCTGCAACCAGTACCAAAAAACATAAAAAAATAATTTTTCTCATAACATTCTGTATTACAATTATCGGTAACAAAGAACGTCCTTCACTCCGCCAAAATGCGACGTACAAATAACATAAAGAACCGAATTTTTGTGGATTAAATCGACAGAACTAATCCTCCCGCAATTTCTTGCCCCTTTGGAGCCCGCCAGATCCCTGGCAGTGGGAAATTTAAACTGATTTCACTTTTTCTTTTACACCGTCACTGTTTGACGTAGTGAACTGCCATCTTTGGCTGTACTTAAATCCTCAAAATCAATAGACATGAAAAAAATATTGTTGCTTTTTAGCACTTTTATCATTGTACTCAGTTGCGAAAAAGAGCCCTATTTATCAATCAATCCCACCGTTGTAAATTGTGATGCAAAATCAGGCAGCAGTTCCATATCGTTGTCTTGCAACATGACATGGACCGTTTCAGGCATTCCTGATTGGATCACACTTAAACCCGCCAACGGCGAAGGGGATGCCACCGTCATTGTGGAATACGATGCAAACACGCAGGAAACCGACCGGTCCTCTACATTGACTTTTAATGCAGGAACCGCCACAGTCAGTCTGGTTGTTTCACAGAAAGGAGTTGATCCCACTACTTATTCAATATCCAACCATACCGGATATATAATGTATAGTGTAGTTGTTTTTGAGTTCGACGCGTCAGGTAATATCACAAAAGATGTGTCCTTAGGTACTATGAACAACCTTCAGAGTACCAACAAAATTAAAGCATCCAAGAACTGTAATAAAATTAAAGTAGGACTCAAAATTGCAGAAAACCTGGACTTTGTTTATACAGCTTCATACACATTCCTGGAAAAAGAACAAAACACCAATCTGACATTAACCGGAGAAACCATAATCTCCGGCAAATTGCAATAACTCGTTACAAATTCTTTTCCGGAAATTTTTTGCCGAGTTGGGGGCTTGGTATTGTTTGGGCAGCGGTAAATTTTGTAGCACATAACGTTCCTGAGTTAGAACAGACATTTTATGTGCTTTCACACAG
>JAQVAJ010000276.1 GCA_028690885.1 Clostridia bacterium | reverse complement strand
GGTTTAATCTTGGTGCTACCAATTGTTCTGACAAAGTAATTGAAAATATGAAAACTGCCAGCAAATATATCAAGAATGTCGGAATTGAGACCCCAATGACACCTCAATTCTATAGCTCATTTTTTGAAAAGAAAGATAAAATACTTAATTCAGGAATAACTTTTATAAACTGTGCTGAGTTGCATCTAAATCCCAATAACATAGAAAATTATTACGGAGAAAATATGTATATTTGCCGTCATGGATATATATCACCTATATGGAGCCGTGAACTGACACTTAAATTCATGAAAATTGCAGATGATGAGAAATGGGATTTAGTCGTGCATGACTGCTCTAATTACACTAAGTTCACACGAGGCCTTAATTTAACCGCCAAAGAAGGAAAATGGTTTGGAGCAAATGATTACGCATGCGAATTCCCAGTAATCCCCTACGAGTATTTTCTTCCTATACTGAAGGATAAGAGTTTCAAATTCATAACTGAGGAAAAACTTCCAAAAGGTTATGCACCCGATGAAATGATATGATAAAGACCAAAAGATTAATTATTAAACCATATGACAAAAAAGATCAGGATGATATGATAAACATCCTTACAAATGAGATAGTTAAAAAAACATTTGTAATTCCTGATTTTAAATCTCATGAAGAAGCTGTACATATGTTTAATAAGCTTATGGACTACTCATATTCTGATGAGCATTACGAAAAAGGCATATATAAAGATGGCATTCTTATAGGTTTTGTTAACGATGTAGAAATTGATAAAGACACTATTGAGATAGGATATGTTATTCATCCTGACCATCACAACAAAGGATATGCTACTGAAGCATTAACAGCAGTAATTGATGATTTATTTAAAAAGGGATTCAAAAGCATTACTGCAGCAGCATTTGAAAACAATATAGCTAGCAGACGAGTCATGGAGAAATGTGGAATGAAGCTGACAGACAAGACCAGCATCATGATTCACAATGGCGCATCACATACTTGTTTATACTATTTAATTGATTAATACAATAAGACTATTCAGCTTAGTTTAATCCCGAAATAAAAACATCTACTAATGCAATCAAATAGCATATAAAATGAAGTTTACATAAATTCTAAAAAAAATTGAAAATTATGAAATATCAACATTTATTGTGGTATAAATATTATGTCTGTTATGAATTTTACCCATAAGAAAGGAACAAGATGAATAAAATAACCAGATACTTATATCCTTTAGGCATGATTGCTGTAATACTGTATTTTTCACATACGATTTTAGGAAATCTTTTATGGAAAGAATATAATCCAGTTACTACAGATATCAGTTCATTAACTGCAGATGGAGCCCCCAATGCACAGCTATTGAGATTAATAACTCTTTTCTACAGCATCTTTATTATACTGATGGTTTTCGGTTTGGTAATAAAGGCTTTTAAAAGCTATAACAGGTTATTGAAAGCTGGTTTTATAATTCTTTTAGTAATGCAACTTACTTCAGCAATAGGATACAGCCTTTTTCCACTTACAGGTGATAAAACTGATATGAATTTTCAGAACATGATGCATATAATAGTTACAGTCATTGTCGTATTTAGTACAATAACATTCTCATTCCTAGTAGCATTTGGGTACATTAAGCAGGAACACACCAAAAAACTTGGTATGATAACTTTGGTTTTTGCTATTTTTGTTACTCTGTTTGGTCTGTTTAATCCAATATCAATGGGTATGCAGTTGAATATATTAGGTCTTACTGAAAGACTTGTTATTTACACTATACAGGCATTCATGTTTATATTATCCTATTATTACACTTTCATAGATAAAGAACCGGTAACTTAATAATACCTGGGATTTATTCTGTTTTATGTTTATTGTTTTACTGTTTAATCAAAATCTTTAGCTTCATATTTAATAGCGGCTAATTCTTTCTTTAATTTATCAACAACATCCTTATAGTGCTCATCAAAGTAAACGCTGTGCATTTCCTGAGGATCTTTTTCAAGGTCGAAAAGTTCCCACTCTATATCTCTAAGCGGCTTCATTCCCTCCTCTGAGCTTTCTCCTGCTGGGTAATAACATATCAGCTTGTATTTTTTTGTTCTTATTCCATAATGAGGATAAACATTATGCATAGAGGGAAAATCATAGTATCTGTAGTACATTGACTTTCTCCAGTCATCAACGTTTTCACCTGCAGCTATCTTTTTAAAACTTCTTCCCTGCATGACAGGATCTGCATCAAGTTGAGCAAAATCTATAAAGGTCTGAGCAAAATCCAGATTAAGCACAATCTCATCACTTCTGCTGCCAGGCTTAATCATCCTTGGATATCTCATAACAAATGGCATCCTTAATGATTCTTCATACATTAATCTTTTATCGAACCATCCGTGGTCTCCAAGGAAAAAACCCTGATCTGATGTATATACTACAACGGTATCCTCATAAAGGTTATTGTCTTCAAGATAATCTAGGATTCTTCCTACATTGTCATCAATTGATGCAATGCATCTTAAATAGTCTTTAATATATCTTTGATATTTCCAGCTTTTTAGTTGTGCGTCAGACAACCCTGTTGGTTCTTGTTGTTTAACATCATAAAAATTGAGATCCTTATCCACTCTCATCCATGCTTCTTTTGCAGCGCTTGAACGGTTTTCATAATTATCATTAAATGTTTCTGGTTCTGGTATATCCTCATTTTCATACATATCTTCATGAGCCTTGTCAGGTATCCATGGCCTGTGTGGTGCTTTGTGATGACACATCAGCATAAAAGGTTTGGATTTGTCCCTGTTTTCCAGCCAGTTAATTGATAAATCAGTTATTATGTCTGTAACATATCCTGATAACTTTTTCTTTTCACCCATCTCTATCATAACTGGGTCAAAGTATTCACCCTGTCCAGGAAGGACATTCCAGTAATCAAAACCTGTCGGGTCGCTGTTACCGCCATGACCTAAATGCCACTTACCTATCATTGCAGTCGTATATCCGCCTTCTGATAATATCTTAGGAAATGTTGGCTGTCTGCCATCAAATGGTATATTAAGTTTTGTGACACCATTAATATGAGTGTGGGTTCCGGATATTATTGTAGCTCTGCTAGGTGCGCAAATGGAGTTTGTGCAGAAACAGTTATCAAAAATCATACCCTCATTAGCAATTCTGTCAATATTAGGGGTTTTATTAATTCTGCTTTTGTATGCGCTTATGGCATGGGCTGCATGGTCATCTGACATTATGAACAGTATATTTGGTCTTCTCATTAAGTAACCTTCTAACATATTTTCTACTTTTAGTATATATAATCGATATTGCTATATCAAGTCAACTGGCTGTATTAATTGAAAAATTAGTTCAAGCATACAAATTAGTATATTATCCTAAATAAAATAGTATATAATTAAGTTACTAGGAACTATATTAAGCATCAAAAAATGCTTGAAAACTGGAGGGTTATATAATGCAGGATTTTGAAAAGCTCGGAGTATTTTATTTAGGTAAAAAATGTGATATCGATTACAATAAACTAAAGGAAGACTATGTTCTTCTAAAATCCAAGGATTTAACAACACATGCTGTCATCATAGGAA
>JAQVAJ010000275.1 GCA_028690885.1 Clostridia bacterium | reverse complement strand
CAGCCAGTTCAATACCACCTTCTCCGCCTTTTCCCCAGACAAGACACTCTACTGCAGTTACCCCATAAGACTCACAGCCTTTTTTAATTACTTCTATTTCTTCCAAAGTGTCATTCGAGAATTTATTAATAGCTACAACTGCAGGAACTTTGAATACTTTTGTTATGTTTTCTATATGCTTATATAAATTGTCCATGCCGTCTTTAACAGCCTGAACATTGGTATCACCAAGTTTTTTCTTATTAACCCCTCCATGATATTTCAAAGCTTTCACAGTAGCTACAATAACTACGGCATTGGGTTTTAATTCTGCCATTCTGCATTTGATATCAAAAAATTTCTCAGCACCTAAATCAGCACCAAAACCTGCTTCGGTAACCACATAATCACTAAGCTTCAAAGCGTATTTAGTTGCCATCACACTGTTGCACCCATGTGCAATATTTGCAAATGGACCACCGTGTATGAATGCTGGTGTTCCCTCAAGAGTCTGAACAAGATTCGGCTTAATGGTATCCTTAAGAAGTGCTGCAAGAGCACCTTGCGCTTTTAACATAGAAGCTGTAACAGGTTCATTGTCATAACTGTACCCAATTATTATATTACCTATTCTTTGTTTCAAGTCATCAATACTTTGTGATAAGCACAAAATTGCCATTATCTCACTTGCTACTGATATATCAAACCCATCTTCTCTGGGCATTCCGTTTGTCTTACCTCCAAGACCGTCAACAGTATATCTAAGCTGTCTGTCATTCATGTCTAGACATCTTTTCCACGTTATACGCCTTGGGTCTATACCTAGCAGATTTCCCTGATATATATGATTATCAATCAAAGCGGCCAGAAGATTATTTGCAGCAGTTACAGCGTGTATGTCACCTGTAAAATGAAGGTTGATATCCTCCATTGGTATTACTTGTGCATATCCTCCGCCTGCAGCCCCTCCTTTAACACCGAAAACAGGTCCTAACGAAGGTTCTCTAAGACAAAGCATTGATTTTTTATCAATTCTTCTTAACCCGTCTGCAAGACCTATACTGGTTGTGGTTTTTCCCTCTCCAGCTGGTGTTGGGGTTATTGCAGTTACAAGAATAAGTTTACCATCTTTGTCTCTTCCCTGTACTGCCTTACTTGTAACTTTGGCCTTATATGGGCCATAAAGTTCAAGGCACTCTTCTGCAATTCCAATAGAATCAGCTATTTGTTTGATTGGTTTTATTAATGCACTTTGAGCAATTTCGATATCTGTAAGCATATGGCACCTTCCTTTATTTGAATTTTGACATAAAATAATTATACATCAAAATACATATATTGTGGTTATAAAATGCCAAATTCGTCCTTATATACATCTATACTCATGTTGACGGATTTTGGAAGTTTCTTCATCATCAGCATATATACTTTTGTGAGATTTTCCTCAAACTGCTTGGTATTAGTGTGTTTTACTATTATCCTGATACGGTATTTATCATTGAGTTTGCTTATTTGGGGTTTAGATGGCGAATATACTACCATATTTGTTTTTTTCAGCAGATTATATACTTTTTCTGCATATTCCTCACTTAGATGCTGCTGAATAGAGGAGAAAATTATAAATGCCATATTAGTATATGGAGGAAATTCTAAAACCTTCCTGATTTTCAATTCTGATTTATAAAAATTATCATAATCCTGCTCTATGGCGCTTACCATTAATGCAGAATCCACATTATATGCCTGTATTATCGCACGACCCTTTAAGTCTGATCTGCCTGCTCTTCCTGCTGACTGCATTATAAGCTGGTATGCGTTCTCATTAGATTCATAAAAAGATCCAGCTCCTAGGGCATCAGCATTGAGGATTCCAACTAAAGTAACCAAAGGATAATCATGTCCTTTGGCTATCATCTGGGTTCCAATCATTATATCAATCTTATCTTTTTCAAATCTTTCCAATATCTCCTTATGAGAATTTTTCATTCCAGTTGTATCAAGATCCATCCTTATAACCGAGGCATCTGGGAATAGTTCTTTTAATTCCGCTTCGCATTTCTCGGTACCAACACCACATTCCATTAAAGTCTGCTCACTGCAATTAGGACATATAATCGGTTTCTTCTGAATATGTCCGCAGTAATGGCAAATAAGATAATCTCTGCCTTTATGATAAGTCATAGGAACATCACAGTGTTCACATTTTATTATATGTTTACATGATGTACAAAGCTGCATTGAGGTGTATCCTCTTTTATTAAGAAAAAGCACAGTCTGTTCATGATTATCAATGTTCTTTTTAATTTGATCTATCAATGTATTACTGAATACGCTCATTTTTCCATTTATAGCATCTTCTCTCATGTCAACTATTGAAACTTCAGGTAATCTGCCAGATGCTCTGTTTTGCATGAATAAAACTCTGCCAATTCTTTCAAACGCATGGAATGTCGTAACTTTTGGAGTTGCAGAACCTAACACAAGAACTGCGTTTTCCATTTTTGCCCTATTATCTGCAACAAAATTCGTATGATATTTCGGAGTGCTTTCAGATATATATGAATTGTCATGCTCTTCGTCAATAATAATAAGTCCGAGATTACTAAAAGGAGCAAATATACAGCTTCTTGTACCCAGTGCAATCTTTACTTCTCCTCTTTTAATTCTCATCCATGCATTATATCTTTCTCTCATGGAAAGCCTGCTGTGCATGACGACAAGGTTATTACCAAATCTTTCAGAAAATCTTCTTACCATCATTGGAGTAAGAGCTATTTCAGGAACCAGTACTATAACACCTTTGTCTTTCTGTATAACCTTAGCAGCAAGATTCAGATACACTTCTGTTTTTCCGCTTCCGGTTATACCATGAATAAGAAACCTGTCATATATCTCTTTATCAATTGATTGTTTTATTGTATCAGTAACATTCTTTTGTTCAACTGTAGGTATTTTATTACTTTCAAGCGCTTCATCAGTGATTTCAACATGAATATCTGTTTTTTTCGGTTTATCAAATAACTCTATATATCCTTTTTTCTCCAGTGTTGATAATATGTTTCTTGAAATATTTTCATAGCTAGCAAAATCATTAACAGTGATATCCTCATAACTGCTTAATAGTTCTAAAGCTCTTATATGCTTTTCATTTTTTATCTGATCTTTGAAAATAAGCTCTGATACAAAAGAAGGTTCAATTTTAAGTCTTGCTGCCTTTTCAAACTTTTTCTTGATATTCCTGATACCCTGCTCCACAATCTTTATCTTATTAGATTTCATCTGTTCATTAAGCTGCTTAATCCCTCCGCTTAGTGATTTCAGATATGTCTGAAAAAGAGTAAGAGTGCCATCCTCCTGCAAGACAAGTTTTTCTACAGATATCTTAAGACCTAAAGGCACCATCGCATTAAGTACCTGACCGTATGTGCAGAAATACTCATCTCTAATCGTTTTTGCAAGAATGAACATATTTTTAGACAATATAGCTTCATCATCCAGTATCTCAATAATATACTTCATCTTAACATTTTTAAGTTTGTCTGGCATAGGTACGAAATCTAAAAAGTATGCTACTTTTGTGCTGTTTCCTTTTCCAAACGGAACAAGAATTCTCATTCCTGTTTCAAGAT
>JAQVAJ010000274.1 GCA_028690885.1 Clostridia bacterium | reverse complement strand
TGGATTTTGTAAATAAGGAGATTCCATAAGTCCATGTGAAAAGATGAAAGACCATTTGAAATATTGCTCCAAGAAACAATCCTTTTGGACCTAAAATGGAATTTAATACAGGAAGTCCCATGTATCCAGCATTGGAAAAAACAGTAGCGCATCTTGGTACAGCTTTTTTGAATATCAGCTGGGCAAGTAGAATAGAAAAGAAGAAAGCAGCGACTGACATGATTATAAGCCACATTGATTCATTTTTTGTCTGCTCGTTAAACTCAAGGTTGCTGGAAGAAACTATAAGCATAGGCATTGAAACATTGATTATTAGAAAAGAAATGGTGCTTCTTGATTCCGAATTTATAACCTTCATTTTTCCTAAGAGCACACCTATTAACATGATAATAAATAAAACAATAACCATAATATCGGTATTATACATTAATTAATGTTATATGCAACATAAAAAACGGTATTATCTTTTATTGATATCGATATATTCTCTTCTAGGAGCTACAGCAATATATGCAGGACGGATTATCTTACCATTGTTGGAAAGCTCCTCAAGCCTGTGTGCTGACCATCCGATTATCCTTGATACTGCAAATATCGGGGTATATAGCTGTTCAGGTATTTCCAGCTTCTTATACAAATATCCTGAGTAGTAGTCCACATTAATTGCTACTTTACCAGTAATATTTTTATGTTTCTGTAATACTTTTGGCGCTATACACTGAAGTTTATCATACAAGGTATAAAGCCTGTCTCTTTTCTTATCAGACATATACTCATCAAGCTGCTCTCTTAGTATGTTTGCTCTAGGATCAGATAATGAATAAACAGCATGCCCTAAGCCGTATATGAGGCCTGATTTATCATAAACTTCCTTATTAAGCATTTTTTCAAGATATTTTTCAATATTACTATCTGTAAGGTTTCTTACATGCTTCAAAATATCATCCATCATATGGACTACCTTTAAGTTAGCTCCGCCATGGCGAGGTCCTTTTAGTGAGCCTAATGATGCTGATATGCATGAATATGTATCGGTTCCACTGGATGTTACTACATGAGTTGTAAATGAAGAGTTATTTCCTCCACCATGTTCTGCCTGTAAAATCATGCATATATCCAGTATATGAGCCTGTTCTTTGGTATATTTTCCTGTTCCTTTTAACATATATAAAAAGTTTTCTGCTGTTGAAAGTTCAGGTTTTGGCTGGCGGATATGCAGATTTTTTCCAAGAATATAGTGTCTGTATGCCTGGTAACTGTATACTGCTAACATTGGCATAACAGCAATAAGCTGTAGGGCTTGTCTGAATACATTCTTTAAGGATATATCATCTGGATTTGTATCATATGAGTAAAGAGTAAGTATGCTTCTTGATAAAGCATTCATTATATCGTGTGAGGGAGCTTTCAGTATAACATCTCTTACAAAACTATCAGGTACAGATCTTAAATCATTTAGAAGACAAACGAAGTCTTCAAGTTCCTTTTTGTTTGGAAGACTCCCGCATAATAAAAGATATGCGCATTCTTCATAGCCAAAACGATTTCCCTTTTTTATACCACTGATAATGTCATATATATTTATGCCTCTGTAATACATAACACCTTCAATAGGAATACGCTGTCCGGATTTATCTACTTCATATCCATTCATTTCAGAAATTTCTGTCAGCCCGGTAACAACACCTACTCCTTTATTATCACGCAGACCTCTGAACACATTATATTTTTCATACAATTCATTGCTTATAAGATCACTTGTATATGCTTTTTCACTTAACTTTGATATTTTCTCATCATGTGTAGCTAAAATATCTTCAAACTTCATATTTATCACTTCTCCATTTTTTTGGTAGCTTTAATCATAACATAAAAATGACACTATTTAAAGTATTTTTTACTTTAAGGAGGTTCAAACAGATAGAATATGGCACAATATATAGTTAGGTATATAACCACAAATATGACTATTTAAATGTTTTAGTTGATGTTATTTTTGTTCTTAATTAGCGCAGTAATGTTTTCTATTCCCAGTCTTAATGTGGTGCGACCATCTTTTCTGAAATCTGTTTCAAGACAGGCTGAAGCTATTTCTATTAAGGCTGTGCATACCGATGTTTCTATATTCAATAATTGTCCGAGTGATTCCAATAAAACCAATCCTTCTGGAACATCCTCAGTAATATAGCGTGAATTACTAATTGTCGGACCGGTAGGGGAATCGTTTTTTGCATAATCATAAAAAACTTCTTTGGCATCAAGACTGAGATCTTTTGAATTTCTAAATTTACAAGCTTCCACATAAGGTATTCTTGCTAAATTTAAAGATTCAAGAATGGCCATTTTTTCAGCATCTAACTTTTCTACCAGATTCCAGATGCTGGGGGTGAATACTTCACGATACATGGAATATTCCCCATCAGTGTATTCAATTCTTGGTATACTCATTATTGCTCCGATGGTGTGAACTATAAGATTGGGATTATGTAATGCAGCTTCCACGACAGAATCTATCATAATGAAATTGTAATCAAACTCTTTCAATAAGTTTTCTGCTTCAGTTTTTCTTTTGGCAGGATAAATGCCTACCGGATTACGTTCATTTTTAAATAGAATTTTTACTGTACCGGGCTTTGTAACACGACAGTCCAAAGGGGAACTTTGTGCTTCAGCTAATATTAATTTAAGATTTTTGCAATGCTTTAAAAAATACGCAGTGCTTAAGTATCCAGGTTCCATAAGTATCATCTGGTCATTTTTTAAATAAGGTGCGATCCTTTTTATGATATCTTCGTGATAATTAGTTTTAATAAACAATACAATTGCTTTGGGATTATTTGAAAATGCTTCACTGATAGAATTTGTGACTTTATGTATTTTTACTTTTTTAAGACCATCTAAGTCATTAAATTCGATTTCACCATTTTGTTCTACAAGCGTATCAAAATGCTTATTGTTTCCCTTATCAGATGATTTAAATAATGTGACCTCATGTCCTTTTATGCTTAAATCCGCAGCCATTGCTGATCCGCCGTTACCAGTTCCTATAATTGTAATTTTCATGTTTCCAACCTTTCTTTGGGATGCGAAAATCTAGAGTTTGTATAATATCTCTCTCAATAATGCTATTTCTTTTATTACATTATATCATTTTCAAGATAAGATATCCATTTTGCACGTTCTAGCAACCACAAGATGTAAAGACAGCATATAGATTTTGAAGTTGTAAGACTTAATGATAATTTTTAAATGAATTATAATAGAAGATATTAATATAAGTTATACTTCGTTCATGATAAAATAGTATTAACATATTAGTAATCACAATTTTTTTTATTCAAGGGGGCAAAATGAACAATCTAGAAAAATACAGACAGTTAATCAGATCACATTTATTAGAGGATGTAATGCAATTCTGGCAGAACTCTGATCTTATCGATAAAGTTAATGGCGGTTACTATACATCAGTGGATAGATTCGGAAAGCTGTATAACACAGATAAATCTGTTTGGTTTCAAGGCAGATGTTTATGGACATATTCAGCTTTGATAAATAAATACGGATATAATCCTATATGGGTAGAAAACGCAAAAACTGGAAAAGCTTTTTT
>JAQVAJ010000273.1 GCA_028690885.1 Clostridia bacterium | reverse complement strand
TAATATTATTATCAGGATAATTATCTGTTAATATTTTTTCCATACCACATAATGCATGTGTTGTAAATACTGGAGATAGCACTCCACCTTGAGGCACTCCCTCATCTGTGGGAAACCATTTACCTCGATACATGTAACCACATTTAAGGATGGGTTTTAACATTTTCTGATTTAGTGGTGGATGATCAAGCAGCCATTTATGAGATATATGATCAAAACATTCATGAATATCAGCTTTTAAAATCCATTGATTACCACCATTTAATCGGAAAGTATCAACAATATCTCTTATTACGTCCTGGCTACTACGATATTTCCTAAAGCCATATGCATGAGTGTCTGCGAGGGTTTCAACCACAGGATCAACCGCCAATAAAAATAATCCTTGCATAGCTCTATCATAGATTACCGGAACAGACAGAGGTCGAAGGCGAGTCTTATCATTTTCTTTTTGAACATATATACGTTTAAATGGAGATGGTGTATATTCTTTATATCTCAATTGACCCACAGCCTCAAATTTTTCCTCATCAGTGTTCCAAAATTTACCATCAATACCAGGTGTTCGTTTCATCTTCTTAGATGTAACTCGTAATACTGCAAGCAACCTCCCATCATATGAATTTATTAACATCTTTTGAAGTCGTCTGACGCTTTTCCAATTACCAGATAATGTGGCATATGCTATCCGTTTTTGGATCTTGCTAATACGATAATGAATACCTTTCCAATCAATATCATTCCATACCAATGATATAATAATCACCATCCGGAAATACTTTTAAAAAATATATATTATTTTTTGATAATACTACCATTAAATTATTTGAATTTTCTATATTCATTACGTATGACAATAAAGGATATACTATCTTTAAAATATTATTTTTTGATGGCATGTCATAAAAATCATCTAAATCCCGTCTTATATCTGGAATTATCATGTATGTTTTCCCATATATTCAATTACATCCTCACCATATTCGACATCATATTTTTCAAAGATATCTCTTAAAGATGGAATATCTTTATCATCAATCCAAACGCGCCGCATTCCAATATTACTAAATGCCCTATATATGGGTTCAGTCCGGGCGATACCACATAATTTATTATTTATAATACAGACATATCCATCATGAATTATTTTAGGAGGATCTTTAGCAACAATTTGAATAATATATCCTTTTTGTAATAGTGACAATGATAAAGATTCAATTACACCAACTCTTTGCGCATCATTTATTGATAGATTGTATTTCCATACTCCATCGTAAAATGAAAATTTATATCTCTCTAAAATCAAAGAAATTTGTTCATCGTTTGAATAATTTATAAAAATGTAATCGTCTGATTCTGTATTAATAACAATTTTATTATGTATAATAAGATTGTTTTCATTACAAGACATTGAAGATTTTACACTTTTCAACATTGTTTCATATGTCATTGATTTATGATCGATCCACCACCTACTTTCTGTATGGGAAAATATTTTTGCAAATATATCTCTTACAACCTCATCCTCAATCTCCAATTTATGCTTGTCAAATAATGTAATTAATTTAATTCTTATATCAATCGCATATTGGACCTGTTTTCCAACACCGGCAATAATTGGAAGTTGATACCTGTCTGTTAATAAAATGATTTGTTTATCAAGATACTCTCTGTACTGTGTGAGTTTAATTGAGTTATTAACTTCAACATTTTGTTTTTCCAATTCATTTAACATACAGATAATTATAATTAAAAGAGAAATGATAAATACTCCCATAATGGGATGGTCGGCGTTGCTGTTGGTGTAGGCAGCGTAGCCTGCTATTCCACCGCAGTTGTTGCCTCCAGATTGATATATAAATATACATTAATTAGGGTAACAATGCACAGGAAAAACCTAATAACTTTCTTTAAAAGAAAGTAGGCCGACCTAAACACACATCTTCATAGAACGTCGAACATAAGATTCAATGCCTATTCTGGCGAGACCATATCAAAATTCAAAACATCCTATATCGAAAATGTGATAATAACTAATTGTATTTATTATTACATAATTATATCTCAGTCTCGATTTTTGAGGATGAGATAGGTATATAAAAATGGAGTCACCATACTCAGATTAAATGAAGTTATGGCATGTTATATTATCTCTCCTCTTACTGGCTCTCCTCATTTCTCCATCTTTCGCCGTGCCGATAACTAACAGCACTGTCTCATGGACTAATATCTATGGAACAACGATAAGCAATATATCATCCGCTGGGGAATATGATGCCACCTCCTCAGAAGATAACATTACCAATATACAGAACAGATACATATTCGCCGATTCTCTCTCTTCTTCTGTCTCACCAACAAAAGCAAATCAAGTAACTTACGGTCTTGCAGGACTCGTTTATAGCGGCGCCACCATCTCAGGATATCCACAGGGATCCACATCGCTCATAAGTGCAAATGATATTATCCAGGGATACTATTGGGATTATGGCGACGGCACAACCGGATATGGCCCGCGCGAAGTCACTCATACACATAACTATGCATCTCCCGGAACATACACAACAAACCTTACCCTCAGTAATGATCTTGATACGACCGGCATAACTTTCAGCACAACCTTCACACTTTATGGTCCGGTTATCACTAATATATCAATAACTCCGGCAGCTGGCGGGATGTCAACAGAGTTTACTTTTAATGCAGACGTAGTAAATGCGACCTCCTATCAATGGCAATTCAGTAACAATAACATCTCCTGGAATAATATCTCCGGAGCAACTGATACCACATGGTCCGGTTATCCCTCATCAGTTGGTAACAAATATATCAGGCTTCTTGCTACCAACAGCGGATTCACGACAACATCATCAATAACATTAGTTATTATTTACAACGTGCCGACTGCTACCGCTTCCTTATCTCCAGCATCCGGACCGCTGACTGCAGCAATAGCACTATCATCGACAGTCACCGACCCTGGGCCCGCCACGACCACCTATCAATGGCAGCGGAGCAGTGATAACTCATCCTGGACCAACATCCCCGGCGCAACAACAGAGGATTATAATCTCTCTATCACCTTCCCTTCATCAGGATCACAGTATTTCCGTCTTCTCGCAACAGGAACGGGCGGAACAGGCACGTCTAATGTCATAACCTATACTGGCATAGCAAAGCCTGTATTCAGCAGCATAAACGCGAATCCTGCAGTAGGTGAGATCCCATTCACCACAACCTTAACGGCAGCTGCATCTGATACGACTTCCTATCAATGGCAGAAACTTATCGGCGTCGTTTGGACCAACATCGGGACAGGACCATCCATCACTCAGTCCATCACGACCGCTGGCACGATCCAGATCCGCGTCATAGCGACCGGCCAGGGAGGCTCTACAACCTCTTCAACTCTCACGATCAACTCAGGTGGAAAACCCCTGGTTACCATCAATGAGCCGCTGGCGAACAGCGTCTATAAGATCAATTCGAATGTTCCCTTATCCGCTGAACTCATCGGCGCTGATTCATTCACCTGGAACTTTGGCGATGTAGAAGCGACCGGAAACGTGAATGCCAATCCGACGACCGCGAATTACAGTTCATTCGGCAC
>JAQVAJ010000272.1 GCA_028690885.1 Clostridia bacterium | reverse complement strand
TCTCTATGAATCTTCTGAGGATGGACAAGGCGAGGTTATTGGTGGCATTATCCACACCCTCTATCATAGACATGTAGTTCGAAAAGCCCTTTATGCCTTCTATGCTTCTTGCTCTGACATCTGAGTAGCTCCTGAAGAGGTCATCCATAAAAATATTTGCAAATTCTGGTCGTTTGTGTGTTAAAATGTTCATGAGAGAAGTCCTTTCTGCTTTTAGTAGACATTTATGAACCTGCTCAGATTTAAATGGGATTTCTCTTTTATTTTATCAATCCCCAAACAAGTTTACACTATCAATAAAAAAAATATATTGACACAATATATATGGACATGATAAGATATCTCTTGCTATTAGGAGGCTCTTTTTTTTTGTGAAAAAGTCTTCAATAAGATAAAGGCAGGAAGAGAAAATGAGAGACAAGATTATACTTGCGTGTACAGAGTGCAAACAGAGAAATTACTCTACAAAAAAGAACAAGAAGAATACTCCAGACAGACTTGAATTAAGTAAATATTGCAAGTTCTGCAAGAAGCATACTCTTCATAGAGAAACGAAATAATAGGGTGACGACGATGGCTGAAAAAGAAAAAAATGTAAAGAAATCGAAATTCGTAGGATTCTTCAAAGGAATCGCACAAGAGCTTAAGAAGGTTACATGGCCTACAGGCAAACAGCTTTTTAAAAGCACGGTAACGGTTTTGGTGGTATGTGCCATTGTCGCTGTTATTATCAGCTTGTTTGATTGGGGTTTATCTTCTCTGATCAAATTGCTTGTAAACGGATAAACGGGAGAATATTTCAATGGATGAGAATTTAAATACTGATGTAACCGAAAAAAGGGAAAATCAGAATCTGGCTAAATGGTATGTTGTGCATACCTATTCAGGCTACGAAAACAAGGTTAAAGCAGATCTTGAAAAAATAGTCGAGAACAGGGAAATGCAGGAATACATACAGGATATAGTCGTTCCGTTGGAAGAAGTTATTGAAGAAAAGAACGGAAAAAGAAAAATATCCTTTAAGAAGATTTTCCCCGGTTATGTTATTGTAAAAATGGTTATGAATGACCAGTCATGGTATGTAGTAAGAAATACCAGGGGTGTTACAGGATTTGTAGGTCCTACAGCAAAACCTGTTCCTCTTACTGAAGACGAAGTCATTCAGATGAGACTGGAAGGTATGGAAACTGTTATTGACTTTAATACAGGAGACAATATCAGAGTTATTGAAGGACCTTTCGAAAACTTTGTCGGAATCATTAAAGAAGTTGATAAAGACAAAAGAAAAGTTAAAGTTCATATCTCCATATTTGGCAGGGAAACACCTGTTGAACTGGATTATGATCAGATACAGATTATTCTTTAAGCTAAAAAGAAAAAACATTGGGAGGTGGATTGAATGGCAAAGAAGATTATCGGATATGTAAAACTGCAATTGCCCGCAGGAAAAGCAACGCCAGCACCGCCGGTTGGACCAGCACTAGGACAGCACGGTGTAAACATTATGGGGTTCTGTAAGGAATTCAATGAGAGAACAAGAAATGACACAGGACTGATAATACCAATAGTATTAACAGTATATGCTGACAGATCATTCTCATTTATTACTAAGACTCCTCCAGCCGCAGTATTGCTTAAAAAGGCATGTAACATTGAAAGTGGTTCAGCAACGCCTAATTCGGCTAAAGTTGCCACAGTTTCAAAAGCTGATTTGAGAAAAATCGCTGAACAGAAAATGCAAGATCTCAACGCATCAGATGTTGAATCTGCAATGAGCATGGTTGCCGGTACTGCACGCAGTATGGGAATCAAGGTTGAGGAATAATAGGAGGAAGCCATAATGAAAAGAAGTAAAAATTATAGAGCAAGTCTTGAACTATTTGATAAAGCAACCTCATATGATCCTTCAGAAGCTGTAAAACTGGTTAAGTCAACTGCAAAAGCAAAATTTGACGAAACAATTGAGCTGCACATAAAGTTAGGTGTTGACTCAAGACATGCTGAACAGCAGGTAAGAGGAGCAGTTGTATTACCACATGGAACAGGAAAAAATGTCAGAGTTTTGGTATTTGCTAAAGGTGCAAATGCAGATGCAGCTGAAAAAGCCGGAGCTGATTATGTAGGTGCTGATGAGTTAGCAGATAAAATCAAGAATGAGAACTGGTTTGAATTTGATGTAGCTATAGCAAGTCCTGACATGATGGGTGTAGTTGGTAAAATAGGTCGTATTTTAGGACCTAAGGGACTTATGCCTAACCCAAAAGCTGGAACAGTTACACCTGATGTAGCAAAAGCTGTAACTGAAGCTAAAGCAGGTAAAATTGAGTACAGACTGGATAAAACTAATATTATCCATTGTCCTATTGGGAAAGCTTCATTTGACGAAGAAAAGCTTTTAGAAAATTACAAGACATTAATGAATGCAGTAATAAAAGCAAAACCTGCTGCATCAAAAGGTCAGTATTTGAAGAATGTAACATTAGCTTCCACTATGGGGCCTGGTATAAGAGTAAATACTCAAAAAGCTCTTGACTAGTTAAGACTTATAGATTAATATCTAATAGATATTATTAGATAATATCATAAGAAAAGTAAATAAAGTAAATCTGCCGCAGACAGCAGGTGCTGGTAAAGCGTAAGTCCTGCCGAGGAAGATACAAGTAATTGATTAATTTCAAATCCTCGTATGTTTGCAGCTTGCGAGGATTTTTTATAAGGAGGTAACGAAAAAATGGCTAGTGAAAAGATATTAGAAGTTAAAAAGCAACAAATGGCTGAACTAAGAGAAAAACTGTTAACTATGGGTTCTGTAATTTTAGCAGACTACAGAGGACTTACAGTTGCTCAGGATACAGCTATGCGTTCTGAAATGAGAAAAGCTAATATCGAGTATAAGGTCATCAAGAACAGACTTCTCAAAAAAGCAGTTGAAGGTACAAAATATGAGGATTTAATGCCTCATTTGGAAGGACCTACATCAGTTGCTATGAGCGAAGATGAAATTTCAGCAGCAAAAATAATGTCAAAATATGCAAATATGAAAGAGTATGGCAAATTTGAGTTAAAAGCTGGTGTTATAGGTGATCAGATAGTTGATGTTAATGGTATCGAAGCATATGCTAAGATTCCTGGTAAGAATGAACTTATTGCAATGATGTTGGGTGGTATGAAAGCTCCTATCACTTCATTGGCTTTAGTTCTTAAGGCAATTTTGGAAAAGAAGGAAGAACCCGCTGCATAAGCGATAAATTACACTAATTGGAGGATAAGAATCATGAGTGAAAAGATTACAAAATTAATAGAAGAAATTAAAACATTAACAGTATTAGAACTTGCTGATATGGTAAAAGCTCTCGAAGAAGAGTTTGGCGTAGTAGCAGCAGCTCCCGTAGCAGCAGCAGGTGCAGCAGCAGGTCCTGCAGCAGTAGAAGAAGCAGAAGAGCAAACAGAATTCAACGTTTTACTTAAAGAAGTAGGCGCAGAAAAAATCAAAGTTATTAAAGTTTGCAGAGAAGCAACAGGCTTAGGACTTAAAGAAGCAAAAGATCTTGTTGATAACGCTCCAAGCACAATTAAAGAAGCTATTTCAAAACAAGCTGCAGAAGAACTCGTTGC
>JAQVAJ010000271.1 GCA_028690885.1 Clostridia bacterium | reverse complement strand
GGTTGGGACTTCTATTAAGGACGGCTATCAGTAATGGCGTAACTCCGCTTTTCATACCCCCAGCCGAACCCTGGAGAAACGGGGTTGTAGAAAAGTTCAATGAAAGCGTGCAGAATCACTTCCTTTCTACTCCCTTCTCCTTTCTGGAAGAAATGCAGGTAAAAGCAACAGAGTTCTCAGTCTTTCACAATACCGAACACAGGTACTCATCGCAAAATAACAAATCACCAAATGAGATGCTCGAAGAGATGAAATACCTGGCTAAGCTCAAAAGAGAGACAGACCTGAGTAAAAGACCAGTAATCGAAGAAGGTCAGCTGATCTTTGTCCGATTTATCAGGAGTGACTTGAAACTTCATCTTTTGAATAGCATCTTTGAAGTGTCAGAGAAACTCGTCTACTCTTATGTGGAAGCGATCGTCCAAATTGATAAACATCTTTTGATCGTCAAACACAAAGAAATGATTTATCACTACTTTGAATTTGTGATGCCCTTGTCTTAAAAATATGCAATATGTCAATGATCTCTTGATATATGACCTTCCTTAGAAGGCCCAAACCCTATAGGGTTTGTAAACGAGGTGATGATACGTCTAAGAAACTTAGAACTGTCAACGAAGTGATGATATGTAACATTAAATAATTAGTCGAAGTAAAGTAAATACCTAACCTTTTCTTAGCAAATTCTCAGTTTCAAAGTCCGTTACTCCCCAAAATTTTTCAATCACTTGTCGAAACATTTGATTTTGAGGCTTAGCAATTAAAAACAATGTTGTACACGAGTGAAATTTCTTATGATCAACGTGTCCGAAAATTCTTACAGGATTGTTTATTTTCGACTCAAGCAATATTTTAAAGCAAGTCTCCAGTCGCTTACCTAAAATAGGATGAACTAAATAAGCATGTGCTTCCTCAATACTCTCAAGGCTATAATAATCACTCATGTAGCTTTTGCCTAATCCTTTTAGTTGTGGAAAAACAAACCACATCCAGTGAGATTCTTTTCTGCCTGCACGAAGTTCTTGCAATACGATGTCGAACATCTTATCTTGTGCTTCTACAAACCGTTTAAGGTTAAATGTATCATCATTCATTTTGTTATAAATAGTATAATAATTACGGATATTTTGAACCTCTCATTTTATGTAACAATATTCGAATAACATCATCCTTTCGTACTTTATTTTCTTTGTAAAGATCAAAGAGTTGAATGTATATCTTTCTCCCAAAATCAATTGATAGTTTATCTGTTAAATTAAACAAATCTAATATCGTTTCAGTATTTTCAGTATTTCTCAGATGAAGTTCAATTTCCTCTAAAATGGATTTTGATATTTCAAGAGCAGAATATTTAGTGAAGATGTCCTGCTGGGAGCTGTTCTTTAAAAATGTAAACACATCTTTATCGTTAAATAAATTCTTTGTTTTTTGACGGATGAACACCGCAGTCATATCATCACTCTGATAATCTAAATTCTTTTTTGTTACAATATTCAACGCTTCCTGCATATTGCTCACGCTTAGGATACGCAAAGAGTCTTTCTCAAAATCCGGGCAAGTATAGAATCCATCTGAGACCAATACGATACCTTTTGTCCCTTTAGTTTCCTCAGGTGTAAACTCTTTAATATATAGTTTTACTCCAAATTGTCCGATGGCATTGTCTATTCCTGTGGCAGTAATCACAAAACCATCTTTAGTTTTAAGAGGTTTCCCACTCTTATCTCGCACAATAATCGATTTAGCATCATCTTCTGTTACTTGAAACAGTTCTGATTTTTTTTGAATATAGGTACGTGAATCACCAACGTTTTGAAAGTACAAACATTGATTCAGCAAATCATACACAACTAAAGTTTGCGTAGTCATTAAGCCTTTTTTATCATCCTCTATCCATAATAATTCATCATTTACCGCTACGGTTGCTTTTTTTATTCTCTCGGTAATTGTTCCTTGAGATTTGGTAAAGTGAGTACTCCAATTGTTGCAGACTGTTTCTGATGCTAAATAATCTGCCGGACGAGATCCAACTCCATCACAAACCATCGCAATCAATATTGATTCATTTTCCAATAATTCTATATTGAGATGGTCTCCGCATCTTGACTTAGAAGGTTTTTTTACAGATGAGAATGCGATATCGAAGTGTTCATTAATTAACGGATTAAATGTTGCAATTTCCATTTCTATTATTTGTCTGTTTTAAAAATTTTATTTTCGTGTCTTTATATAGCCAACTCAATTAGTCTTGTAATCAGGTCGGAGGACGATATTTTACAATATTCCCATAGTTTTGAGTACATACTAATTTCCGTAAATCCGGGTAAGGTGTTTATTTCATTCTACACAAAGGTATAATCAATTTTTATTAAAAAATCAATTCTGGCCACTCCTTTACAGCGGGTTACTTTATAGGCTTTGAGCGCAATTTCCCTTATTTCATCCAAAAGTATGGCATACTCCAAATATTTTATCGTCCGTCGTTGGCAAAGAACTCTTTGAGAGGAAGCCTTTAGGCGAACTGTTTATTAAATCTAAACGTCCGATGAAGGATTCCGTTTCAGATCAACTGAACCTATTGGGTAATTTCTTTGGACAGTAGAGTATTATTTTCATAAAATATTATTTACTATATATTGTAGATCAATCGATAAATGATTTTAATTCATTGATTATTAAAATAATTATATTCCTTACTTCTTTTTGTTCTTAGTTATTAGGTTGCATACAGTCCATTCAAATTATTAGATAAATCAAGTTCAATCTTTTTTACTGCATCATATACTTTGAAAATTAGAAGTGCGAAATTTTTCATTAGATTAGATACGCTTTTTTTTACAAAGCTTAGTAGGATTATTTTAAAATGGAAGTTCCTCATATTCAAATATCTTCTCAAATTCTAAAAGAATTTTCAAGTCAAGATTTTTTTTAAAAAGCCACTTGAATATGTCAGTGTTAGTTAACTTCTCTGATAATAATATTTTTTCAATAATATTCTTAAGTTTACGTGTTGCTAATAATATTCTTTTTGCCTGTTTTCGATGATGAAAGGACTTGTCCGATTCTTCTGCATATTGGTTTAACTCATAATACATTGATATTAATTCACGTATGTAATTGTCCAAAATGTCTTGCATATACCGCCCATTTAACTCAGCGTCGATAAGTTCTCTTTCAAATCTTCGTAGTATTTTTTTTACTTTTAGGCCGGTTGTTAGTGTTTGCTCCATAAAACTTAGAATTTTGTCTTTTTGATAAAGTTTAATGACTTGTGTTTCTATTAATCTCATGTTTTTTATTTCTACGTATTTAATAGTAAAATTAAGGTTTTTGTAGTTCTTGCATAATAAAAGCTGCTAGTTTTCCAGCTGAAGCTCCACCAGAATAATCAGGTATGGGAGCTTGACCGAACTTTAATTGACCATCAGTTTCTATTCCATAACTTACCCAAGTTACAACGAGTACATCTCCATCACTAAGAACTGTATAACCATGTCTATATTTGTCCGTAGTTCCGGTTTTCGCCATATAGTTTTTTTGAGGCAAAATCTTGTTAAGACCATAAGCCGTTCCTCCTGACAGCAAAGTAGATTTAAGAGCTTCAGTAATGATATCGGTATTC
>JAQVAJ010000270.1 GCA_028690885.1 Clostridia bacterium | reverse complement strand
CTGTTGAAGACCTATGGCCATTTAATGAAGAGGAATTAGCATATGCTATTTATGCAAGTGAAATACCCGTTATTTCTGCTATAGGACATGAAACAGATTTTACAATAGCTGATTTTACTGCTGACGCAAGAGCTGCTACACCAACAGCAGCAGCTCAGATGGTAATGCCTGAAAAGAACATGCTTATAAAGGATATATTTTTAAAAAGAGATTCGCTTAATAATGCATTTTCAAAATTACTTAGGAATCTTGATGATAAAATATTAAATATTAAACAAAGACCGGTAATGAGAAGACCTGAAGAATATACTAATATACTGGGACTTAATCTGGATAATATAACAAATAGGTTTTTCTTGGCATCAAAAGCATATATTGACGGAATTTATTCAAGATATAATATACTCAATCAGAAAATTGAAGCTTTAAATCCCTTGAATGTCCTGTCAAGAGGGTATAGCATAACAACTGATAAAGATGGAAAAGTAATTAAGTGCAGCTCAATGGTTAACAAAGATGATCGGATAATCACAAAAATATTTGAAGGAACTATTAGCAGCATAGTAGAAAAGGCGGAGAAAAATGAGTGACAAGGATTTTAATGAACTTTATAAGGAACTGGAAAAAATAGTTGAGCAACTGGAAAAAGGAGAACTCTCTCTAGAAGAAGCTGTAAAGACCTATACTCAAGGTCATGAATTAATTAAACAACTTAACGAGAAACTTGAAAAAGCTCGTGAGAAAATGGTTGTAACAGGAAAGTCGGAATTGAAGGAAATGTGATAAATGACTATTTTGGAAAAAACAATTAGCACATACGGACAAAGCGTTAATCTTTTTATAAATGAAATAATAAACAACAGTAGTGCTCCTGATATATTGAAAAAGGCTTGCCTGTATAGTATCAATGCAGGCGGTAAAAGAATACGACCTGCATTATTCCTTATGATTACAGAGGCTTTAGGAATAAAGATATCAAATAAACATATTGCATTCGCATCTGCTCTTGAAATGATACACACATATTCACTTATTCATGATGATTTGCCATCAATGGATAATGACGATTACAGAAGAGGGAAACTCACAAGTCATAAAAAATTTTCTGAAGCTTATGCTATACTAGCTGGAGACTCATTGCTGAATCTGGCTTTTGAAACTTTATTAGAATATTCAGACTCTAAAAAAGATATAAAAGCTGCTTTGCATATAGCAAAAGCAAGCGGTCACGAAGGTATGGTGGGTGGACAAGTAATGGACATGTCGGCTTTGAAAAATACTGATGAAGTCTTGAAAATGTATTCACTAAAGACTGGAGCGCTAATTAAAGCAAGTATAATGTCAGCAAGTGTAATGGCAGGTTTAGGTAAAAGAGATTTGAAAAAACTTGAAAACTATGCAGATAATATAGGTATAGCATTCCAACTAAGAGATGATGTTATTGACAAGACAAATATTAATTCCAATACAGGAAAACCAAAGAACAGTGATGAAAGAAATGACAAATCCACTTATATCTCAATAAAGGGATTTAAGGCAAATGAAAAAAAGTTACACAAACACACAAATAATGCATTGAGAGCCATAGATACCTTTGGTGAAAGATTTGATATGCTTCGTCAAATGGCGATTTATCTAGATGATAGGGACAAATGACAAAATGGAAGTTCTAGACAGGATTAAGGTATCCGGTGATGTAAAGGATATCGAAAAAGAAAATATTGATAAATTGTGCATTCAAATACGAAAACTGCTCATTGATGTGGTTACCATGAACGGTGGTCATCTTGCAAGTAATCTTGGAATCGTTGAATTAACAGTTGCATTACACCGATGTCTTGATTTAGAAAAGGATAAGATAGTTTTTGATGTAGGTCACCAAAGTTATGTTCATAAAATACTGACTGGAAGAAAAGACTGTATGGTTACTATGGGAAACAAAGGAGGGTTAAATTGTTTTCCAGATGAATGTGAAAGCATTTATGATATATTCAACACAGGACATGCAAGTACATCTATTTCAGCTGCTTTGGGTATAGAAAAATCAATGAAACTTAAAGGTATTGAAGGACAGGTTGTAGCTATTATCGGTGATGGTGCTCTAGCTGGAGGTATGGTATATGAGGCTTTAAATAACGCTTCAGACCTTGACTCAGATATACTGATAATTCTTAATGATAATGAAATGTCCATAAGCAGAAATGTTGGTGCTATGTCCAGATATTTATCTAAACTGAGACTGCGTCCTTCATATATTGAAACAAATACCAAAGTTAAAAATCTAGTAAAGAAACTTCCAAACGGCGGGAAAGGTCTTATCAAACTAATACAAAAGACTAAAAGAGCATTGAAGTCATATGTAGGGCAGAAAATGATTTTTGAAGATTTGGATATAAGGTATATAGGTCCTGTTGATGGGCATGATGAACAGGCTCTTGAAGAAATAATTAATGAAACTAAAAAAGTCAAAGGACCGAAACTTTTACATGTTATTACGACGAAAGGTAAAGGCTATGATATAGCTGAAAAAGATCCCGTTAAATTCCATGGAGTTAAAAACAGTCTGGCCAAAAGAAAGAGACTGTCTGCAAATCCTATGTATAACGAGTATTTCGGTCGTTTAATTTCTGATATGGCGAAAAAAGATGAGAATATAGTATGTGTTTGTCCTGCAATGACTGAAGGGTCAGGATTATATGAATTCAGCATAAATCATAAAGACAGATATTTTGATGTCGGAATTTGCGAACAGCATGCAGTTACTTTTTCTGCAGGGCTGTCGAAAAATGGTTTGAAGCCGATATGTGTGATTTACTCCACGTTCCTACAAAGAGCATATGACCAGATATTACATGATGTATGCATGACAAACAAGAAAGTTGTAATCTGTGTTGACAGAGCGGGAGTAACTGATGCATATGGTAAAACACATCAAGGAATTTATGATATTGCTTTCCTATCTACTCTTCCTAATATGACTATATTAGCACCAGAATCCAAGGACGACATGAAGAAGCATTTGAATGAATCCATATATTCACTTGATGGATGCATTGCAATAAGATATCCATATGATGAAATAAACAGCGATATCAGCAAACAGTGTGATTTAGATTTGGGACCTTTACAATGTGCTGTTTACAACAAAGGAAAAGATAAAGCTATCCTATGTTATGGCAGAATGGTTCCTTTAGCTATAGAAGCAGCAAAAAAATCAAATGCTTCTGTTGTAAAAATAAGAAAACTATATCCTATAGATAATCAACAGTTATATGACCTATTAAAGGACTTCAAATATGTAATATGTGCAGAAGATGTTATATATAATGGGTCAGTAGCCCAAAGGTTTGAATCATGGATGTATAAAAATAATAAAAAAAGTTTCAGGTTTGAAAACCTTTCCATAAAGGAAGATTGTGAGATGAGAGGGTGCGTTGACGATATATTAGCTGATAATAATCTTACATCAGATGCTCTTTCAAAGTTGTTAGAAGATGAATAGGCTCGATTTATATCTCACAGATAAATCACTTACAAAAAGCAGAACAAGTGCAAAACAGCATATTAAGAACGGATATGTAAAAGTTAATGGTAATATAATTACAAAACCATCTTTTTTAGTAGATTAC
>JAQVAJ010000269.1 GCA_028690885.1 Clostridia bacterium | reverse complement strand
ATTCTGATGTGGAAGAAGCAAAAACAAAATTAATGGAAAGAGCAAGTACCGAACACGAAAGATTTATAAGGATATATAATGCTGATTACTGGAATTACAATAACTATGATTTAATTCTTGATGCAACCTGGCATGATCCTGATACTTTAGCCGCTATAATAATGGGACACATGAATATGTCTATTAATAAAAACAAGAAAAAAAGAATGACTCAATCGGTTTTGATGTCACCAAAATCACTATATCCTGCAGTGCTTACAAAAAATGAAGAAGAACCTATAATAAGTAAAAAGGACTGGGATTCACCCCATGTATACATAATTCCAAAATCTCATTATAACTACATAATAAGAGGTCATGCTACAGTTTTGCAGGCTCTTTCAAATAAAACAGAGCTTATAAGTGTAAAATCAATAAACATGGATGAAAAAAGTCAATTGATAATTGATGAGCAATCATACAAACTTTTCGAAGAAACAGGGGAATTCACATATGTGAGCAGTCCCAATGTGTGACAATGTCACTTATTCATAGTCTGTTCATATGATTTTATTAAAATATAGTTGACAAAGGAATACCTAGATGGTATTTTTTAGTATAGTTAGCACTCTTAATGCTTGAGTGCTAAAAAGGAAGGTAAAATGGATAAGAGGACAGCCGACATACTGTTGGTAATAATTGAAGAATATGTAAATAGCGCTGACCCGGTGGGTTCTAAGAGTATTACTGATAAATACTCATTGGGTATATCCAGTGCTACTGTAAGAAATGAAATGCATCAGCTTGAGAAAGAAGGATACATTACATCTTTGCATACTTCATCAGGACGTATACCAACAGATAAAGGATATAGATTTTATGTAGATTACCTAACTGAGTTTATAAAACAGAGAGAAATTGAAGAAAAAATTTATAGACTTTTAAAAAGAGTTGAAATAGAAGATGCTTTGGATAAGATATTCAGCAGACTATTTTCAAATAATCCTTATACATCCTTAGGAGTTTTGAAAAGAAATGAAACTAGAATTGACACATTCCACATATTATCAGTTGCTAAAGACACATATCTTTTAGTATTAATACTAAAAAATGGTGTTGCAGCACATAAATTGCTAAAAGAACAGTTGAGTGATAATGTAAAGGTTAACATATTGTCAGAATACCTAAACGAGAAGCTTTATGGAATGACCTTAAGAGATATACAAAACACAAGTTTCTCATTTATTGATAAGTTTGACAGAGATAATAAAGCATTTTTTATAAAAATTGTATCTGAGATAATGGAAATTATGAACCAGTATGAAGAGAATGAGATATTTCTTAAGGGTAAAGAAAATTTATTATCTTTTCCTGATTTTAAGGATATATCTGAAGTTAAAAATATATTTGATGCTTTCAACAGAGAATATGAATTAAGCGAGCTTTTACTATATTCGTCAGATGACCCATTCTCAGTACACATTGGAAATGAGATTAATAATGAGAAATTAAATAAGCTCTCTATAGCAAAGCATACATATGATTTAGGTTCGGAAGGCAAGATAACATTTGGCATAGCCGGACCTACAAGGATGAATTACAAAAAAGTAATGGATGACCTTAATAATATTGAAAATATTTTAGGAAATATTGTTAATGATAAAACTGAAAAGAAGGAGGTGCGATAATGGCAAAAAGTAAAAATGAAAGCAAGAATGCTAAAAACGAAGATAAGGGTGTAGAGATTCCAGATATTTCGCCAGGTCAGGAAGTTAAAGAGCAGACGGAAGAATGTACTGTTGACCTAGATAAGCAGAATCAGGAACTTACTGAATGCTATAAAAGACTTGCGGCTGAATATGACAATTACAGAAAAAGGACAATTAAGGAAAAAGAGGATATATATGACACTTGTGTTATAGATATAACTGAAAAATTCTTACCGGTGCTAGACAATCTTGATCTTGCTTTAGCAAACGCTAAAGACGCAAAAGATGAAGTATTAAAAGGTATTTTAATGATACATAAACAGTTTTTGGATACACTTCGAAAATTGGATGTCAAGGAAATTGATTGTCTTGATCAGCAATTCGACCCGAATCTACATGATGCTGTTATGACAGTTGATGATGATGAAAAATCTGGTTCAGTAGTTGAAGTATTCAAAAAAGGTTATATATATAAAGAACGAGTTGTAAGACACAGCATGGTAAAGGTAGCAAAATAATATTTTTAAATAAAAAAGTCAAAAAAAGTCAAAGACAAATAAAGGAGGACTAAAATGGCAAAGGTAATAGGAATAGATTTAGGAACAACAAACTCATGCGTAGCTGTTATAGAAGGCGGAGAACCAGTAGTAATAGCTAATGCTGAAGGAGGCAGAACAACACCATCAGTAGTCGCATTTTCAAAAACAGGCGAAAGATTAGTAGGTCAGGTTGCAAAAAGACAAGCAATAACTAATCCTGACAGAACTATAGTATCAATTAAAAGAGATATGGGTTCCGACAGAAGAATAGATGTAGACGGCAAAAAATACTCACCTCAGGAGATATCTGCAATGATTCTGCAAAAAGTTAAAGCTGATGCAGAAAGTTATTTAGGTGAAAAAGTCACGCAGGCCGTTATAACAGTACCGGCATACTTTTCAGACTCACAAAGACAAGCTACAAAAGATGCAGGAAAGATTGCAGGACTTGATGTATTAAGAATAATAAATGAACCAACAGCTGCAGCTCTTGCATATGGAATGGATAAAGAGCAAGAGCAGAAGATACTTGTATTCGACCTTGGCGGTGGTACATTTGATGTATCTATACTTGATATATCAGACGGAGTATTTGAAGTTTTAGCAACAAATGGTAATACAAGACTTGGTGGAGATGACTTTGATAATAAGGTTATTGATTATCTTGCTGATACTTTCAAAAAGGAAAACGGAATAGATTTGAGAAATGACAAGATGGCTTTACAAAGGCTCAAAGAAGCTGCAGAAAAGGCAAAAATCGAGCTTTCCAGCGTTACGACATCTAACATCAACCTTCCTTTCATAACAGCAGATTCTTCAGGACCAAAACATCTTGATATAACATTAACAAGAGCTAAGTTTGATGAGTTGACAGCAGATCTTGTACAAAAGACAATGGATCCTTTGAAGAAAGCTATGGACGACGCAGGACTTAAACCTTCTGATATTCATAGAGTTCTTTTAGTTGGAGGTTCTACAAGAATACCTGCAGTACAGGATGCTGTTAAAAAGTATATTGGAAAAGACCCATTCAAAGGTATAAATCCTGATGAATGTGTAGCGATCGGTGCTGCAATACAGGCTGGTGTATTAACTGGTGATGTTAAAGATCTGCTATTACTAGATGTTACACCACTTTCTTTAGGTATCGAGACTCTAGGTGGAGTATGCACAAAGCTTATCGAAAGGAATACAACAATTCCTACAAAGAAGTCACAAGTATTTTCAACAGCTGCAGACGGTCAAACCGCCGTTGATATTCATGTACTACAAGGCGAAAGAGAAATGGCTCAATACAACAAAACACTGGGAAAATTCCAGCTTACTGGAATAGCTCCAGCTCCAAGAGGAGTACCTCAGATTGAAGTTACTTTTGATATCGATGCAAACGGTATAGTAAATG
>JAQVAJ010000268.1 GCA_028690885.1 Clostridia bacterium | reverse complement strand
TTTATGGTTTCCAAACCACAGCTTCAATACGACATAGACATCCAGAACATTTAATAATACACTCGGAAGGGTGCTATTACTTACGCCTGCCATTTAACCTGAATAAAATTAAAAGTATTGTTGTTGACGAGGTCAATAACCTTTCGCGTATTCGCAAACATCTTGCCGCTGGCTTTAATATGGAAGTATTCCGCCACAAATTTGCCAATCAATGGGGAGTTGGCAGATTAAAAATGGCTTCTGAGTTTGTGCTGAAGAAAACAGTTGTTCCCGTTGAGAGAATTGACAGTAAAGAAGAATTAATTGCTAAATTTATATATGCTTCAGGACAAACTGAAGATGCTATAGACCCCAACCTGTTAAATCAAATACAATCCAGTATACAAAAATATAGAAATTACATTCACACAAAAAAGATACTATATATTGATGACCAGGCAAATAATCGTTGGTCTGAGACACTACAAGAAGTATTAAATCTTGATGATAGTCACTTTCTGGCTTATTCTTATATTCCGGCAGACAACCAATCCCTTATTGCTTGTGTTTTAGATAAAATTCGAAATTTTAATCCTGATTGTGTATTGTTAGATTTACGGTTGAGACCGAACGATGAACTTCTCAATTTCGGAGAACAATATACCGGTGCTATTGTTGCGGAGGAGATTAAAAACAAATATGTTTCATTGCCTGTTATCATGTTTACAGCGTCTAATAAAGTTGAAAATCTGAGAGTGGCATTGCGCTCAGGTTGTGAAACGCTTTGGACCAAGGAAGGAATTGATGAATACCAAGGCATCAATTATTCTTTAAAAAATTATTTTAGACTGGTTAAAGCTATTTATGAATCATGTAAGCATTTTGATTCCTATGAAGCGAAACTGAATTATAAAACAGACAAACTATTGGAAGAAATAGAAAAACGTATTCAAAACATTAATGACAAATGGTTGAAGAAAAGTGACGAAGTTCTGTTTTTCAATAAGTATGGCTATATCATTCCGGACTCAAATTTTTTCTTCTCAGTTCTTGATTACAGCGGTAAAGTAAATGCGGAAACTTCACAGAGACCAATAAAAATATGTAATATCTTTGTTTTGATGCTTATATGTAATAAGCTGGTAAATGGACCTAGGTTTCATTTTAATGATGAAGTTTTTCTTGAATTGTTAAGGTTCAGTAAGATGCGAAGAACTGATGATCAAAAGAAAAATTTAAAGATTGACTTTTCTCGATATATTATAAGCAAGATCTACTTTTGGAATTATAAAAAAATAATTGATTTTAACACAAGTGATCTTTATGCCTTTAGACAAAAACTGAGGGCTAAAGATGAGAATTGGGGTGTTTTGTTTGATAATGATGAAATTAAAGAGTTTAATCACAAGATTCATGCTGATGAAATATTTGTAAAATCTATTCCGAATTTAATAAGCACAGGGGAGGAAGTTTTATTTATAACTGATGATAAGAAATGTGCCTGGGACGTTGGAAGGCATGTCTGTGGAGGTCAGCATACTATTAAAAAAAGTCGCCCTTATCAAGGATCAAAAACAATTAACGAAGAAGTGTCTAATGGTCGTAAGGTTGTTTATAAGCAAATGACTTCTTTAGAGGTTCATCCTATTTTAAATAATGTAAGAAAAAAAATAATGGAGATAGAGGTGTTCGAATAACTGTAACGATTGTACAATTCTAATTTGAACAAGGACAAATGTCAAATAGACCGAATATATTTATTTCTGATGTGTTTAATCCTCTATATGATTCTCTCAAGAACATCATAGTTGAAAATGGGGAAATTGGTCAACTTACCGTGAGAGAAGACGATTCAGACATTATTATTTCTTTTGCATATAATGATAAAGAGGACATCTTGGAAATGAGCGCGATGATGAAGATGATTACAAAATTCCCCAAAAAGAAAATTGTTTTTCTTAGCTGGTTCCATCCATTGGTTGATTACGACAAATACAAACATCTGTTCAACCCCGGAAATCCAGCCTGTATATTGATGGATGCAAATAAATACCGAATTCTCCAGTTACCTATTAATAAAGATGTTTTGATTGGCAATATATTAGAATTGACCAAAATTGTTATAAAATAATAAAATATGTCAACAGATCCCAAAGCATTGTTTCTTGGCCCATACAGCGAAAATCAGTTGGAATTTCGTAAAATGGTAGAATTTCTGTTGAATGATATCATTCAATGGAGACGGAACTATCACCCACGTGAGAAAAGGTTGATTGAACCTGTTGACAAAGAAGAAGCACAATGGAAAGAGACACTGAACACGCTTGAGAGGGAATTGGATATTCTCCTTGGTGATATGAAACAAAGTGTCCCTTTTCATAATCCCAGGTACCTGGGGCACATGATTTCCGATCTTAACATTCCTTCTTTGCTTGGCTTTCTTACCGGACAACTTTACAATCAAAATAATGTTGTTGGAGAGTGTTCTCCTATAACAACTGAAAAGGAATTGTACTTTATAAAATATCTTTGTGAGATGTTTCATTATCCATCTTTTGAGTACTTTTCTTCAAATTCATTGGAAACACACTCAACAGGACATCTTACAGGTGGTGGAACAACGGCTAATATTGAGGCATTATGGACAGCCAGGAATGTTAAATATTTCCCGGTCTCACTAAAATTGTTGTTAAGGAGAATATCTGAAAAGAAAGAGTGGGGTGGTATTAGACAAGCTATTGGGGATGTGTTGGTTAAAAAGGCAACATTGTCAACCGCACCTCTTTCATCGCTTTTTAACCTTTCAACTTCAGAAGTTTTAAAACTCTACTCAGACCTAAAGATTGCAATAACACCATACTTCACGAAAGAAACAAATAAAGATACAATCGAAGAAAGTATGTTTTCCGCTGAATTGAATAGGTGCTCTGTTCGTTTTTTGGGTGTTTACGGTATCCATAAAGCGATTGAACTCGAATTGAATGAGAAACTAGATAGACCATTTCTGATAGTTCCTCAATCACGTCATTATAGTTGGGAAAAAGCCATGGACATTGTAGGATTGGGAACCGGTCAAATAAAATATGTAAAAGTCGATGAGAGTTTTAAAATAAAAAGCGATGATTTTCACAGGTTAACCAATGAAATAAATCCAATAATCATGGCCGTGGCAGTAGCTGGGACTACAGAAGAAGGCGTCGTTGATCCTATTGCGGAGATTGTGAAAAAGAAAAATGCAAGTTCTGAAAAAGGGTTCTGGCTACACATTGATGCAGCTTATGGTGGTTATTATGCTGCATTGTTTAATAATTCTGAGGGTGATTTTGTGAATAAAGAAAATTTTAAAAAGGAAAGTCTGGTTGCGGAATGGTTAGGAAACAGTTTAGATGATTTTAAAAACTTTCGTTATGCAGATTCAATTACCGTGGATCCCCATAAAATGGGATATGTGCCTTATTCGGTTGGTTCAATTCTTTATAGAGATAATTGTATCAAACCGTTTATTGAAAAGAAAGCTCCTTATCTATCTTCATTAGAGAGTTTAGATTACGATCCTTCAAAACTTTACTTAGGAGGTTGTTCTTTGGAAGGGTCCCGTTCTGGTGCTGCCGCTTTGGCTTGTTATTTATCATCTAAAGTTATACCTAATAATGAAAGTGGTTA
>JAQVAJ010000267.1 GCA_028690885.1 Clostridia bacterium | reverse complement strand
TCGAATAGACTGTACCGGTTCGACCCCGGTCTTCGGTACCAGTATAGCGCGGAGTAGAGCAGTCTGGAAGCTCGTCGGGCTCATAACCCGGAGGTCAAAGGTTCAAATCCTTTCTCCGCAACCAGAAAAGTTACTGTTGTTGATACAAAATCAGCAACGGTAACTTTTTTTATACCCAGAAGAACCAGAAATAAAGTCGGAATTCTTAATTTATCATGCAAGGATAAATTAATCAAAGTTTTATACTATACTTAAGAGTTAAGTAGTTTAATGAAAAATCAACAACAAATTGACAGCACTAAATTGATATTGTGACTAATGAGAAGCATTTTATATGATATAATATTCATATTGCAAATGCGTGTATATGTTATATTCTTTAGCTAATTTCGATATTCAGAGAATGAAATAAACATAAAAAGCTTTATCAATTAAAGTGAGGTTATAAAATGAATAAATGCAAGAAGATTATCTGCTTCACCCTCGTAATCCTGTTTTTAATTACAGGAATCCCTTTTAATAACTATTATGAAAATGAAGGACTATTTGGCCATGCCGTTTACGCCGCTGATTCAGAACCGCTATCTGCCGATGAACAGGCAGTTGCGGATGATAAAGTCTGGCTAATTGATAATTTCATAATCTTAAATGATTATCCATTCATGAACTGGCTTAAAACAGATTTAATTTTTCCACTATCCGGACCCAATGGCAGCAGCTTTTCATGGTCTTCAAGTGATACTACCCTTATTGACGCCGCAGGGAAAGTTTACAGACCTATATATTCAGGCCCTGATTCATATGATGTTCTTGTAACTGCAACAATTGCAAAGGGAACAGCATCAGACACAATAACCTTTGATGCATCTGTTGTAACTTTACCAGGAAGTCTGGCTGTGCATCTGGAGTATGAAGATCTTGAAAATGATACTGTGCCTGATATGGTGAGTATCAATGGTACAGCAGCACTTGGCGAAAAATATATGTCAAATCCTCATCTTTTTTCTGTTAACAGTAATATGGAAGGAGCAGGAAGCGTTTACACAAAAGATAAGATACAGCTTGCTGATGACCTTTCGTTCAGTACATATTTTCTCTTTGATATCTATTCCATGTACAGCAGATACGACGAGGGTTTTACTTTTACTTTGCAGGCTGATTCGCCAACTTTATTGGGTGATTCAGAACTAAGTTCAATGGGTTCACCGGCAACATCAACAAGTTTAAGTATTGAGTTCGATACAAAAAAAGACAGTGAAACTGCAGAATACGAGTATCATGGGTTAGATACGGAGCATCACATTGCCGTATATGTGAACGGCGATTATCAGCATCCAATTGCGATTGCTCCTGCAGCGATATACGACAATGGCGGATTTACAAGCCAGAATTTTGAAGCAAATCAGAGATTTAAAGTTTGGATCCAATATGACGGCACAGCAAAAAGAATAGAAATATATCAGGTATATGAAGGAATGGATGACCCTTTGTTTCCAGTCATATCTGCAAGCCTGGACTTAACATCTGTATTTAAAACCTCAGATAATGAATTGATAAAGGACATTTATGCGGGTTTTACAGGCAATGGAGCAGATGCTTTCAGTACTCATGCAGCAATTTACGAATGGAGTTTCAAAAATGACAAGTTTCCGATAGGATACAACCTTCCGAAAATGACTATTACAGGTCTCTATCAAGATGCTTCGAATGTAAGTATTACAACTGAAACTATTGATATTGACAGCGGTTACAAGTCGCTTGTAACTGCTCTTGTCAAGGATTCATTGGGAAATGTGATGCAGGGTGTGATGGTTAATTTCACATCTGAATCAGGTATATTTGAATCAACCGAGGGTATAACAACTGATGGAACATCAGCAACAGGAATAACCGATGTAAATGGTATCTTAACAGCTACACTTACATCAACAATACCAGTTATTGTCCAAGTAAGAGCCTCTGCACAGGGCGGAGCATATGCCGAAGCGGATGCTTCCTTAATTGAGACGGATGAAGCAAAGCTAAACAAGGATTACGATTCACTACTTGGTGATAATATTTTAGGAGACAATGAATCTCTTAACTTTGTCAGGAGTAATTTAACCTTGCCTTCGACAGGGGAAAATGGCAGTACAATCAGTTGGAGTAGCTCAAACACAGCCTATCTGACTTCTGCAGGTATTGTTGTAAGACCAACAGCTGCGCAAGGGGATCAGACAGTAATACTGACAGCGCATCTGGAAAACGGGAGTAGCAGCAAAGACAAAAATTTCAGTGTAAAAGTCAAGATAAATGATGCAGACATGGTCAACCTAGACTCCGACTGGCTGACAGATACTATGATACTTAATGGAAACACATCCTTAAATGAGGTTATTGCGAACCTGTATATGCCGGCAACAGGACTAAATGGCAGCAATATTGCCTGGATTTCAAGCAGTTCACACCTCAGTGAAAACGGAATAGTCACAAGACCTCTATATTACGAATCTGAAGTTGAAGTAACACTCTTCGTAACCATTTCGATGGGAACAGAAAGTGTAACAAGAAACTTAACAATAAAAATTCTGCCTAATGAACCTACCGATCTTGAATTATTGAATGAAGCATATAATGCGCTGGATTTTGAGGACATTCGAAACGAGAACTTATATGAGAATAATATAATAAGTAATCTGACATTGCCCACAGAGGGACTTCACGACAGCACAATAACCTGGGGTTCAAGCAATTTAACAGTTATAACAACTGATGGCACTGTGCTCAGACCAACCTATACTGATGGGAATAAAGCTGTTGTTCTTACAGCAACTTTAAATAAAAGTGATCAAACCCTTCAAAAGATATTTTTATTAACAGTAACCGCACTGGATCCTACTGATAGCGAAGCAGTGGGAGAAACTATGACCTGGCTGGACGATGCCCTTATACTAAATAGCAATACCATGCTTACTGAGATAATAAAGGATCTTGATTTACCAGCTATAGGACTTTCAGGTTCAGTTATTCGCTGGGAATCCACAGATTCTGCTGTTGCAGATACGGATGGTACAATAGTAAGGCCGACATATACAAAAGGAGATAAAGACATCAAGCTGACAGCTTACATTTCAAGAGGTAGTGTCACGCAGTCAAAGAATTTCAATATAACGGTCAAAGCGAATACTGCAACTGATACAGAGGCTATAGATAAAGCTAAAACAGAGTTGACATATAGACTGATATTAGACGTTAATTCTGATAAAAGCAATGTCATTGCTCCTCTAAACCTGCCTTTGTCGGGACCTTTGGGAACTGTTATCAACTGGAGCAGCTCACATGAGGATGTTGTTTCCACAGCTTTGGGAACACTAGGGCGTCTGGACAGGCCTGACTATATAGAAGGCGATTGCGAGGTGACTCTAACAGCTGTAATTACCAGAGGTCTGATGACGGAAACAATGATTTTTACAGTAACTGTTAAAGCTTTACCAGTGACCGATAGAGATGCTGTTCAGCTTGACAGTCAAAGGTTCAAAGTAACTGATACTCTAGGTTTTAACGATACACAGTTTTCTGTAAAGCAAAATCTGATGTTTAATTTAGTAACACTTAATGGTTCGACAATTGAGCTTGCATCGAGTGATCCGGATGTTCTGAGCATTC
>JAQVAJ010000266.1 GCA_028690885.1 Clostridia bacterium | reverse complement strand
GCTAAACAGCTAAGCTTAATTGGCTGTCAAAGAAAGGGGCAGAACATGATTGATGTAAAGAATGTTTACCATGATTATTCAAACAAAGGGCATTATGCGGTGTCCGACATAACTTTTAAAATGAACAAAGGAGAAATATTCGGATTTTTGGGGCCTTCCGGAGCAGGAAAGTCTACGATGCAGAATATTATGACAGGTATTTTAAAGATTCAAAAGGGAGATGTCCAATATGACGGAGTATCCATAAAAGAACAGAAAAAGGATTTCTTCAATAGTATCGGAGTATCTTTTGAGCATCCGAATGTATACAAGACTCTTACAGGTTATGAGAACCTTAAATATTATTCAGCATTGTATTCGGTTGATACTCTAGACCCTATGATGCTGCTTGACAGCGTGGGATTAAAGGAAGATGCAAACAAAAAAGCTGGGGAGTATTCAAAAGGAATGAAACAAAGGCTCACTTTTGTACGTTCTTTAATAAATAATCCTAAATATATGTTTCTTGATGAACCTACTAATGGACTGGATCCTTCAAATTCATTGCTTGTTCAGAAAATAATATTACAGCAAAAGGAACGAGGAGCAACTATCATTCTTACTACGCATAATATGGAGCTTGCTGACAGGTTATGTGATACAGTCGCATTCATATCCGAAGGAAAAGTTGAAGCTATAGATTCACCTAATGCCTTAAAACTGAAATATGGGACCAAGCAGGTTAAGATAGATTACTTAACAGACAATAAAGAGAAGAGCACTATTATACCTCTTGATGAAAAAGAGAGGATAAGCGATTTCTTAATGAAAAATGAAGTGTTGAAAATGCATACTTCTGAAGCGACACTTGAGGATATATTCATAAAGGTGACTGGAAAGGAGCTGATTTAATGAAAGGCTTTTTCTCTCTTTGGATGCTGGATATTAAAAGGCTTCTGAAGAATTCGCTTTTCATAGTGATATCCGTTACGCTTGTTCTGATAATTATTGTGACGCTTTTTCTTCTTCCAAAAGATATACAGATGGAAGAGCATGAACTTGTCACATTGGGTATGAGTGAATATGGGTTCGATGAAGTGGAATCAATGGACCTTTTGTATGATGCAGTGGATAATGGAGGTATAGGAATATACCTTAATGAAGATAATATGCCTGTGATAGTTCATAATGGGATATCAGACAGGAATTTAAATGCGATAGCAGTAATGGTCTTTTCCAAAGGGTTTACACAGATTGAATCATTAAAGCTTTATGAAGATCAGCAGCCCATACCTTTTAATCAGAGGATGGTACCGGTATTCATAGCTTTTGAAGCGCTTATAGTAGGCTTAATACTTGTAGGAGCTTTGATGTTGGCTGAAAAAGAGGAAAGTACTCTGCTTGCTCTTAGGATTTCTCCAATAGGTGTAAATCTGTATATACTCTCAAAAACAACACTTCTAGCGCTTATAGGCACTGTCTATTCTTTGCTGATGGCAATAACATGTGTAGGATTTAACTATAACTTTTTAAGCCTTATAGCTATATCCTTCTTTGGTTCCTGTATTTTCATACTGCTTGGAATGGCATTTTCGGTATTCTTCAAGACGTTAGGAGAATGGTTCTTCTCAATAGCAATAATATTAATGGTGAATATGATGCCTGTCATGAGCTACATGATGCCGTCATACTCTCCTGGATGGATAAAATTAACACCTTCATATTACATACTGTTTGAATTAGAGAAGATACTTTTCAAACAGCCAGGACAGATTCTTCCAGTTATATTATCGATGGGTACATGGCTATTAGTGTCATATGTAATAACTTATCAGTTTATCAGGATATTTTATCTTAAAAGAGGAGGTAGGAACGCATGAAAGGCTTATGGACAAATATATGCAGGGAATTTAAGATAATAACCCGAGACGGAATATCTATAGCTCTTTTAGGAGCACCTGCTCTTCTGTCAGTGATAATGCTGGCTATATTCGGACAGATTAGCGGGACATCAGCTTCTTTTGTAACAGATAAAAGCCTTACAGATGAGCAGAAGACAAGATTGGAAGCAGTAGGTGATGTGGAATATGTTGAAGACTTTTTAAGTCTTGAAAAACGTATAAAAGGTATGGATTCAGTAGCTGGCGTATACAGTAAAGACGGTCAGATATTTATACTTACTGAAGGCAACGAAGAGCAGGGTTTTGATCAGGGTATGTCATATCTCGTATCAAAAGCTTTGGCTGAAAACCCTGTAGAGTATATTAAAGAAGAAGTTGTTTCCAAGACTCCAATGGCCTATGATATTGCTATTGTAAGCGTAATTCTTTTAGCTATGTTTATAGGAGGGTCTTTGATGGGTCTTAACGGTGTGGCTGAAAGAGAGACAAAAGTAATTTTTGCATATTCAATAAGCCCGATAGGATTGTGGGGTTTTGTGGCACAGAAACTCATATCAGCAACAATTTATGCCTTACTGAGCGTTGCAATAGCTGCAATAATCATGGGGAAAAGTGAAATGCTTCTGATGCTTCTATTGGTGACACTGTTCAGCACTTTATTTACAGGATTTATAACTTTCATAACTCCTGCAATGGCAGAAAATCAGGTATCGGCAGTTGGAGTTATGAAGCTTTTAATGCCTTTATCTATGATAATAGGGATATCATCAGTATTCGTTCCTGACAAATGGCACTTTTTGTACTACCTGCTTCCAATGTACTGGCAGTATACGGCAATACAGAATGTACTGGATAACAAAGGAGCGATACTGAATATGATATTAACAGCAGTAACAGCTATTCCATGGTTTATTGCAGCAGTGATGCTGTTTTCGAAAAAAACAAATATGGTTGCAAGGAGGAATAAGTAATGCAGTGGTATTGGTGGGTATTAATAGGTTTAGCAGTAGTAGTATTAGTGTTCTTAAAGGTTAAGGTAGGCGGAGCCTGGCTTAAGAAACAGAAAGAGAAGAAAGAACAAAAAGAGAGGAATCTAGAAGAGGATTAATGAAAGGTATTAAGTGGTTTGATGAAAAAAAAGAGAATCCTTTAGAAACCAACAGACTTCTTCTGGAAAGCACTCTGGATGAATTCTCAAAGTGTTCATACAATGAGGCCTCATTGAATGAGATTATTAAAAGGGCTGATATGAGAAAGGGAAGTTTCTACTACAGATTCTATGATAAAAAGGATCTGTATCTTTCCCTTTTCTACTATATCGGGATGAGAAAAGCTGAAATGATAAACAGCAGCGCAACAACATCACAAAAGGATGATTTTTTTGCTTCACTCAGGGAAAAAACTATTCTTGCTTTGAAATTTGCACGCATGGAAAAAAGATATTATGACTTCTGGAGGATATATATTAAAGAAAGCGAAGAGGTTAAAAACTTTGTTCATGAGTGTTTCGGAGGTTATTATACCGATGAAATATATATCTGGGTGGAAGAAGCAAAGAAAACAGGAAAGATTCGCTCTGATGTTAACAGCAAGCTTTTAGCAGATTTCATAAATATCCTCATTGAAAGAATTGATCTTCTCATATCTCCGGAGCAGACAGATGAACAGATTTATGAGAATGTCTGCACCATGATGAATCTTATTGAGCATGGCATCAAGAAAACTGGTTAATTTGGTATAATCACATAAAATCATATAATTATGTGATTA
>JAQVAJ010000265.1 GCA_028690885.1 Clostridia bacterium | reverse complement strand
AATGCAGGAGTAAAAGTTCCTGTAGTGGCAGTAGGAAAGCTTGGATATCCGGATGTTGCTGAGGAAGTGCTTATGCAGGAAAAAGCAGATATGATAATGCTAGGAAGACCTTTATTAGCAGACCCGAAGTGGCCACTCAAAGCAAAAGAGGGAAGGACAGATGACATTATTCCATGTATAGGCTGCCAGGAAGGCTGTATAAATGAATTTGTAGAAGGTGGACATCCGCAATGTGCAGTAAATCCACGTACTGCATTTGAGAACCTTTATCCTGAAGAGCCAAAACAGGCTGACAAGAAGAAGAAGATAGCAGTAATCGGTTCAGGACCTGCTGGCATTATGGCAGCGGTTACAGCAGCTAAACGTGGTCATGAAGTTGTAATATATGAAAAACAGAATGTTATTGGCGGAAGGCTTAATGCAGGAGGAAGGCCAAAGATAAAGTTTGACATCCAGAATTATCACGAATATCTGAAGAAGCTTATTGAAAGGACTTCTAAGGAATATAAGCTGAAATTGGTCCTTAAAACAGAAGCTAATGCAGAATTGCTAAAAAAAGAAGGATTTAATGCAGTAATATATGCTACTGGAACAAAGGATGTGGAATTAAGGCTTCCAGGATATGAAAAAGCAAATAAAGTACAGGCTGTTGATGTGCTGGATAATCCTAAAATAGTAGATAAGGCTAACAAAGTTGTAATAATAGGTGGAGGAGTAGTGGGTTGCGAAACAGCATTCTTCTTAAATAAGGAGTTAGGAAAAGAAGTTACTGTGATAGAGATGGAACCATATTTCATGAATCATGTTTGTACTGCAAACAGAGCCTATCTTATCCACTATATGGAAAAGGCAGGTATTAAACTACTGAACTGTACAAAGATGCTAAGCTATGAGATAAATGGAGTCAAAGTATCAAGAAATGTATCCAAGACAGTGCCTAATCCATATAAGACATGGAATCCTATATTACCAGCTAACATAGAAAATCCTCTTGCCAAGAAGATAAAAGAAGAATATGAAGAACAGTTTATTGAAGCTGATATAGTAATTCAGGCTGCTGGCGGAAGATGCGATGACAGCGGATTCTATGCTTTACAAAAAGAAATGCCCACATGTGAGATGTATAACATTGGAGATTCATTTAAGGGTGGCAAAGTATTTGAAGCTACTAAATCAGGATATGCTGTCGGATTATCAGTTTAAGGGGGTTAAAATGGATTACAAGATGAAACTTACTGAAGATGAATTGGCTATCCTTAATGGTGAAAAAGGCGAAGTAATGGCGAAAGTTATGAAATCTCTTGTCATGTATGGAGATGTTTTCAATGCTAAAAGAATGGTTGAAATAAGTGCTCCTTCACATTTTGTCACAAGTTTCGGGATATCTATAATGAAAGCAGTCTTTGACATAATGGATGAGATAAATAATGCCGGAATAACCACGATTGAAAAATTTACAGTTGATCCAAGACCTCTCGATTATGATAATGTCAAATGCAACCCATTAGAAAAACTTGTTTTTGGTATTATGTATGGGAAACAAGAGGATTACGAGGAGCAGTTGAAAAAAACTGGGTTAAAAGACAGCAATGCATTTAGCTGTACCTGTTACATGGAGGAAGTAGGCAATATTCCTAAAAAGGGAGATATTCTTTCATGGGCAGAATCTTCAGCAGTAGTTTATGCAAATTCGGTTATTGGAGCCAGATGTAACAGGAACTCCGCACTTATAGAGATGTTTGGAGCTATTCTGGGCAAGGTCCCTGAATTTGATCTTTTAACAGATGAAGGAAGGAAAGCAACATGGGTTGTAGAGGTTAAAACCAGCAAAAAACCCGAAGCTCAGGTATTGGGAAGTGCCATTGGAATGAAAGTCATGAGTGATGTCCCATACATAAAGGGACTGGATAAATTCATTGGAAAAGAACTCAACGAACAGGCAAAAGATTATCTGAAAGACATGGGTGCTGCAACAGCCTCCAACGGAGCAGTTGGCCTGTATCATGTAGACAATCTAACTCCTGAAGCAGTAGAGTCAAAATATACTTTGATTCATGAAAATGCAAAAGTATATGTAATAGACGATGCAGAACTGGAAAGGGTAAAGAACAGCTATCCAATCATATGGAAGAAGCCTGATGCAAAACCATCAAGATGTTTTATAGGGTGTCCTCATCTTTCATATAATCAGCTTATAGAGTGGACAGACAGAATTGGCAGAGAACTTGATAAACAGAAAAAAACAAAAGTTGCTCTTGAGACCATATTTACATCTGCTCCTGATGTGGTTGCACATTTTAAAGAAAATAAGGAATATCACGAAAGGCTTTTAAGTTATGGGGTCAGGATTTCATCAATATGTCCGTTGATGTATATGAATAATCCTATTTGTGCAAAAAGAGCTGTTGTAACAAACTCTAATAAATTAAGAACATATACTACAGCAAGGTATTACACCGATGAAGAAATAACCAGTATTGCAGTAAGGGGGGATATTTCAAAATGAAAAAGGAATTTAAAGGAAGAAATGTCGTAGCTGGCACAGTACAGGCACAATCTGTTGTTTCAAGAAAAGGAATGAACACCTTAGCCACCTTTCAAAAGAGCATACTAGCAAAAAAGAAAACAGTATTTGGAAGCGATCAGAATAATGAGGATTTGTATAAAAAAGAGATAACAGGAAAAGCATTATGTCTTCCAAAAACAATAGGTTCAACAACAGGCGGTATGGTGCTGCAAAGCGCAGCAGCTTTAGGCTTAGCTCCAAAGGCAATGCTGTTTAGTGAAAGTATAGACTCGATTGGTGCCGCAGGAGTAATACTTGCTGATGTATGGACTGTGCATAAAATAGTTACAGTGGATAATCTGGGGCAGGATTTTCTTGACTATGTAAAGGATGGGATGACTGTTACAGTTAAAGAAAACGGTACTGTAATTGTTGAGTAACACTACAGGGTATGTAATGTGTAAATGGTATTTACAAAAAAACCGGATAAAACAAATATTAAAAAAAGACTGAAAAGAAAGAAAGAAAAAGCTAAAAGAACAAAAGAAATAGAGAACTTAAGAAATAAAAAGTATTAATAAAAAGGGCTATGCACAGCATAACCCTTTTTTTGATCTAATAGTTCGTTATTAATTATGGTTATTTCTTATAGAACTGAGGGAGATACTCCTTGTTCTTTTCCATCATCTCATCAACCATTTCTTTAATCTGATCAAGTGATAAAACAGCAGCTGTGAGAGGATCGAATGCAACAGCATGAAATACTTTCTTTGCATCTCCCTCTAATGCTGCATCAACTGCCATAACTTCGCAACGTGCTGTTGTGTTAATCAATGTTGCCAAATGGTCAGGAAGCTTGCCTATATGTATAGGCTCAAGGGAGTCTTTTGAAGCTAATACCGGTACTTCAACACAGCAGTCGTATGGAAGATTTTCAATGTTTCCATAGTTTATGACATTTCCATTAAATTTGAACATGATGTTGTCTCCAAATACTGCATTGAATATGTATGTAGCATATTCGTGTCCGCGAACAAGATCAACTTCATCCTTATCCAGCCATTCTCTTATACTGTCTCTCCAGTTATCCTTGCGTTTCATATATTCCTCAAGAATATATCCATGATGACCAGGGTTCCAGTTTGTGCCGTCCA